>JAKQYG010000132.1 GCA_023356515.1 Trichodesmium sp. MAG_R04
AGTTACGCCTGTGAACTGGAAGGAGCCGACTCCCCAGGTTGAAGCAGGAAATAAACATCAAGACTGACATTACCAGGTTTTACCGGGTTTTGCCTGAATTGTGTAGGTATTTTACAGCAGTAAGACTATAGCTGTGAATCAGATCACAGACAAGCCAAGATAGCTCAAAATGTTGAAGTGATTTAGAAGGAAAAATGAACGAAACAATGACAAAAAAATTATATCAATAGCCTGCCCTTTTCAGGGGATGAAAAGAATAAATTTCAAGTCTTTGAAACATAAGGCTTCAGCTAAAGGTACTAATAACTAATAACTGATAACTGAAATGACGGATCTTAATTCTCCTCAACCGATCAACAATGCTGAAACTGCGATAACTGCTTTAAAGAATAGCGAAGATGAAGGAATTCGTTATTATGCTGCTTGGTGGCTAGGCAGAAATAGAATTCTGGAGGCTGTTCCTTTGTTATGTGAATGTCTTAAGGACGAGCAAGAGCAAACTGCTTTCGGAGGCTATCCTCTTCGCCGTCAGGCAGCACGTTCCCTAGGAATGTTAAAAGATTCACGAGCAGTTACAGCATTGATTCAAGCTTTAGACTCCTCTGACCTCAGACTACAAGCGGCTGTGCTTCGAGCCTTGCAGGATATTGGCGATCGCGCTGCTATTCCTGTATTGCTGAAGCTGCTTAATTCAGAGATAAAAAACAAGCCAATTGAAATATTAATTGAGGCGTTGACAGCGTTCAAAGTCTGGGAAGTTAAGGATCAGATTGAACCTTTTTTCAAGCACTCGTCTGAACGAGTAAAGTGTGCAGCAGCTCAATATTTCTATACTTTAACCCTGGAACCTCGTTACCTAGAGATACTCTTCCAAACACTTGCTCATGAGAACCGCTTTCTGCGATATGCAGCAGCAATTGATATTTCAGCGCTTGGCCGGGTAGAAACTGCTCCGGCTATTGTTAAGGCACAAATCCCCAACAATATCAAATTAGCAACTCTGAAGCGCATCTTAGAATCACTATTACAAGATAAGACAGATATAGCAGTTAAACGGCAAGAGCAAGAGAATTTCTTGTTCCAAACAATTGATGAACTACTTCTGGATGCTATCGAAGGAAACAATCCCAGAACAAATACTGTAGAGTCAAGTCAGGAAGTTGAGAAAATCATGGGGTTGGTTTCTCAACAAAAAGCAACATCTCAACAATTACCTATAAAGTTGATATCAGAATTAATTGAAGCAGTTAAATCTCCATCTCCTAAGGTTAAAGCTGCTGCGATCCAAGGATTAGTAACACTGGCACCTGCTAGTGTTAATTCTATAATGCAAATATTTGACATTGATGAAGATCAAGATTTGAGAGCTGGATTGACTCAAGCTTTGATGCAGATTGGCGACCCTCGAACATTATGGCTGTTGGAAAAGGTAATTGGATTTGAGATGGCCGATCATTGTCAAGGGAAGATCCGTCGAGTTGCCACTAGGGCTCTGGGTAAAATTGGTTGTCAAACTTGTGATCCTCCGGTAATCTTACGAGTCATTGAAAAGCTTAGGTGGACATTATTCCAGCCTAACGATTGGGCTCTTCGCTATAGTGCTATTGTCTCACTTGAAGAAATCGGGAATAAAGATGCGGTTCTTGCTTTAAAAACTGCTACCCAAGTTGAATCTGATATAATAGTGCGAGTAAGGAGCGAACGTGCTTTATCAGCTCTAAGTTATATGGTTCTAAGTTAATCAAGATGGCTTCTTAGCTCTTTCGCTAGACGATACGAAAAAACCTGTACCTCCTTCGGAGGCTAACTAATAACTGAAGAACTGATAACTGAAATGACCCACTCAACAGATATTACTACCTTGGCGCGTTGGTTAGCTGCTGATTTCAGTAACCAAAAACAAGCTTTTGAGAACCCACCTCTCTTCGCTCACATTCGCGTCTGTATGCGTCCACTTCCATATAAACTACTTGATGGACTTAGCCTTTTTGTAGAGCAAGCTTACAACATGACTCTCAATCAACCCTATCGAGTTAGAATTCTTAAATTAGTCCCTTCAGAAGATCATATAGATATTCAAAACTATACTATTGATCAAGAAGCAGAATTTTATGGAGGTTCCCGCGAACCCCAACGTCTAGAAAATCTCAAAACTGAACATATTAAAAAACTCCCTGGTTGTAGGCTTATCACCAAATGGACAGGTAAGGGTTTTAAAGGTGAGGTAGAACCAGGAAAAACTTGTATGGTAGTTCGCCAAGGGAAAATTACCTATCTAAAAAGTCATTTTGAGATAGATGAACATAAATTTATTAGCCATGACACAGGATATGACCCGGAAAATGAGAAACAAGTCTGGGGAGCGATCGCTGGACCTTTTGAGTTTATTCGTTGGGCTAGCTTTGCCGACGAAGTTATATTATAGTACCTAAGCTAAATAGCAGAACTCAGAAATAGGACTAAATTTGAGAGTAAGGAAAATTTCCTAGTGGCTTTGGTAAATGCTGTACTATAGCAGTTCTTTCTGATTCGTGAAAAAAATGTGCTCTTTGTAACATAGGATAGATAAGGCAGAAAGTAGAAGGAATAGAAGTTAGAGTTATTTTTTAAGAAGCCTAGTGATATTACACACAGCAAGTTTGGGGTAAATGGTAAAAAATCATAAGGCTAAAACCTTTGTGTATAAATGCTTTTATATTTAACCAGTTAATAGGAGAAGAATTAAGAATGCTAACAAATTCTACAAATCAAACATCTAGTAATGAATCCAATATTAATAGTGAATTAGAATTTATATTTACTCGCTCAATAGAGTTTCGCCAAGAAACAATTTACTTTATCATGGTGGACCGTTTTTTTGATGGCGATCCCAATAATAATGAAGGTCCTAATCCTAACTTATATGACCCAAATAAGGAAAAATGGGGTTTATATTGGGGTGGAGATTTACAGGGAATAATTGATAAACTTAGCTACCTCAAAAACATGGGAGTTACTGCTATTTGGATGACTCCTTTATTTGAACAAATAGAAGAAGAATTATTTGAGATGGCTCCAATTCATGGCTATTGGGCGAAGGATTTTAAACGTCTAAATCCTCGTTTAATAAACAGAGATGATGATCCTTCCTTAGTAAAAAATCAGCATACTGTCTTTGATAAATTAGTAGCAGCGGCTCATAATTTAGGAATAAAAATAATTCTAGATATTGTTTGTAATCATAGTAGCCCAGATGCAGGGGGAAAGAAAGGTCAACTTTTTGATGATGGAGTTTTAATTGCTGATTTTCATAATGATGTGAATGACTGGTATCATCATTATGGTGAGGTAGAAGATTGGGATAATAAATGGCAAGTTGAAAATGAAGAATTAGCAGGATTGGCAGATTTTAATGAGAATAATCCTAACTATAGAGAATATATAAAATCAGCAATAAAATTATGGTTAGATAGAGGAGTAGATGCTCTACGAATAGATACAATTAAACATATGCCATTATGGTTTTGGCAAGAATTTTATGCTGATATTAAAAGTCACAAACCATCAGTATTTATCTTTGGGGAATGGATATTTAGTGGACCTCATGATACTTCATCAGTGGAATTTGCCAATAAGTCTGGAATGTCAATGCTAGACTTTGGTTTTTGTGTTGCTATTAGACGTGCCCTTGGAAAAAGTGAACCAGGAGGATTTCATATTATTCAAGAATTACTAGATCAAGATAATGCTTATAATACTGCTAGTGAACTGGTGACTTTTGTTGATAATCACGATATGCCGAGATTTCAAAATTTGAATCCAGACCCAGGAATTTTGAGATTAGCTATTAATTTGATTATGACTTCTCGTGGTATTCCCTGTATTTATTATGGTAGTGAGCAATATCTCTATAATGATATGAATGGTGGAGAAGAACCTTATAATCGCCCGATGATGGAAAAATGGGATACAGATACGCCTATTTATCGGGATATTCAATTATTATCAAAAGTACGTCGAATTAACCCTGCTGTTTCATTGGGAAGTCAGTGGCAAAAATATGTGACTGAGGATGTTTATTGTTATGTGCGATGTTACCGAGATTACCGCTGTTTTGTAGCCATGAATCGCGGCAACTCAGTTACAATAGATAGGGTAGAAACTGATTTGGAAGATGGGGAATATATTTGCAGTTTAACTAAGCGCTTTTTTGAGGTAAAAGATGGAGCTTTACATGATTTAGAACTGGATGCACAAGATATGATTGTGATTAATTATTTGGGTAGTCGTGTTAAGGGAAAAGTTATTGTCCGAGCGCAGTTAAATGGCATTTCAACTAATTATGGTGAGGTAGTAGTAGTAACAGGAAATTGCCCAGAATTGGGAAATTGGGATATTAGTAAAGCTTACCAGTTAGAGTATATTAATTATAATACTTGGTTTAATGAAATTCCTTTTAATGAAAGTGCAGGAAAATTGATTGCTTATAAATATGCAATTGTTTATCAGGATAAATGTGGAAATGAAGTAGATACTCCAAAACGAGAAAATTTGGTTTCTCGGCAATGGTTGTTAGCTGAACAAGGTACGGTTAAGTGGCAAGATAATTGGGCTTATTAGTAGGGTAAGCTTATTTGAATTTGGTATAAAATGTACTTGACAAAAAAGTAAAATATATATTTTTGGGAAAAAGATACTAAAATCTAAAAACACCCATTACAATTAAGGTTCTCTATAATTGCTGTTTCCGTTCTACTAAAGTTACCTACCTAGGAATGGCAGAAGCTTTGCGGCTAGCTTTCTGTTCCACAGAAGACCACTAACAAAAGTCTATAACTTATCTTCTCCACAGGCTTCAAGCTACTGGGAACTAAGGCTACTTCTGCACATAGTTTTCCAGGTTAACTGCAGCTTTAAATCCTCTGTTTGCCTTCAAACCAAATTTATCACATTCATAAGTTATCTTAATGTAATGACATTTTCTGTTTCTGCCCACAGTGAGAACAAATTTGAGAGCTTGGAAAAAATCTATCTTCTATCACTAAAGTGCTTTCATACTATGCACCACAAATATACTACAAAGATGTTTTTCAGGTAGAATTTGGATTCTAGCCTCTATTATTACTAATAATTATTAATAGTTTGTGTAATATGCATTTTAACTTACAAGCTTCATAGTTATTCTCAGGCATGGCTTTCAATCGATCGTTAACCCTGCTCTTTGGGCAGCAGTATTGTTCTTACGACTATGAACCCAAATCCAATTAAAGTAGGCGATCGCCAACCTAAATTCTACTTAATTAAATAGATATTGTCTTGTAACCTCTTATGATACAATATGAAGTTCGGAATGTGGGATATAAGCTGATGCTTGGTAGAATAGACGGAAGTATAACTACTTCTCACCTCTGATTCAAAACCGTACATTAGCTAACCTAGTTGTGAGTTTATGAAGTGTGTCGGCTCTAATATCAGCTACTTTTTCATAAAGTGTGGCCAGTATTTTGATAGCTTTTTAAGCCTAGTTAATTTTTATTTAACTGTCAAATTCCCTTGACAAAATCATTATAATTTACAGCCATTACAATTCATCACAACATATAGCTCTAAGTTTCTCTCAAAACATAACCAATACCACGGACAGTCTGAATTAATCTTTTCTCACCTTCTCTCTCAATTTTTAGGCGTAAGTATCTAATATAGACCTCAATCACATTAGACTCACCTAAGAAATTATAACCCCAAACATTTTCTAAGATCTGTTCACGACTCAAGACTTCACAAGGATGCTCCATTAGAAACTTTAACAGCTCAAATTCTTTCATAGTTAATTCAATAACACGACCATGGCAAAGGACACGCCTACTGGCAAAGTCCAAAATCAAATTGCCAAATATCATCTGGTTTTTGTCTGATATATTAGGTTTCAAATAAAATCTGATTAATTCTAAAAAGTTATCACTTCGATAAGGCTTGAGAAAATAATCATCAGCTCCAGACTCTAGACAAGCAACTCTATCTTCTACCTGAGCACGAGCCATCAAAAGTAGTAGAGGCTTTTTATTGCCCATTTTTCTCAGATTACTGCATAATGACAGTCCAGATCCACCAGCCAAAACTCGGTCAATCACAATTAAATCAGGTTTAAGCTCCATAGCTCTATGAAAACCTATACTAGAGTTATTAGCAACAATTGGATTATAGCCCGACTCTTTTAAGTCTAGACTCACATATTCAGCTAGAATTTCGTCAGTCTCTATTATTAATACAGAAAGGTTTTGGTCAACAGTTAGGATACTCATAGTTACTAAAAATATAGAAAAATATTCTGCTAATTTAGCTTAATTAAGTTTTACCTTAATGGAGTGAACTATAACACCTTCTGTCCTATTATTAGATGAGTTTGGGACTACTTTTATTCAAATGTTGAGACTTCCATTGACATCTGGATTATATTTTTTTAAGTTTATCTTGGTTGATAACTTTTGGATTTTATTACTGGTTTTATTCCCTAATAATTGACTGAGAAAGATGGCCTTTTCCCTGATTGGGTATAAATAAATCATAAGATTCCTTCCTTATGTGGCGTTAGACTATTCTGACAAGATAGCTAATTCTTGATTTGAGAAGTCTGTCCTAATAATACCTCTAAGAGTTAGAGCTTCAGAAAAATCTCACGGCAGCTCCACAGAAGTTGGCTTGGCAATATGTGGTAGTCCCCATCCCAATTTTTCCCGGAGAATGTGAAAAAACTCTGGTGGTTTAAGTCGAATAAAACGTGCTTTATACTTTGATTGTTTGACTCTTACCCTATCTTCTGGCAGAACATAAAATCCTCCATTACCATCTACAACCATCATTAGACGATTCGGACTTGCTGGAAAAACAGTTATAGGTTCAGTATTAGCAAAAACCAGAGCACGGGATGCAAGAGAATGGGGACAAATAGGTGAAAGCTCTAAAACAGGAATTCCTGGAGTAATAACAGGACCACCTGCAGATAAAGAATAAGCAGTAGAACCAGTGGGAGTAGATATAATAATACCGTCAGCAGCAATATCTATAGGAGCGTGCCTACCAATTTTAATTTCAAAATGGCACATACAAGTCATTGGTTCCCGATGCAAAACCATTTCATTTAAACATAGAGCTTCCCAAGATAACTCATCATTTCTGAAGAGGCGCACTTCTAGCATAGTCCGTTCTTCTATTTCATAGTTTCCTGCTAGAATCTGTTGAATAGCTGGGTATAAATGATTGACAAAAGTTTCAGTCAAGAAACCCATGTGGCCTGTATTCACAGTTAATAATGGAATATTTGAGGGCGCAACTTGACGAAACGCAGCCAGAACAGTACCATCTCCTCCCAAGACGACGGCAAATTTCATATCCTCTGTAAAGCCAGAGGGAACTAGATGGTCTATTGGAGTATAGCATACAGGACGTTCTAGACTAGGAGAACCTAAAATCCCCTCTGCCGCAATGGCTATTTGAACATCATAGCCTAAAGATTTTAGCTTGTCTTTTAATTCATTAGTTATGCGACAAGCTATGGGTTTAGCATCGTTATAAATAATTCCTATTTTTGACACTCGAAAAATCTAGTTCAGGATAGTTAGAAACTTTAGAAGAAAAAAGGTTTATTTTTAGCAGTTGTTTTTCCTAATTTGGCTTGCTCGTATTCTATTTCCTTTAATTTTTTTATAATCCGACTATAGTATTCTTGTAGATACGATTCTAGGGTAGTTATTTTTTCAGGATTAATGCCAAATATAGGATAAATATCATCCATAGAGGCGGTTAAAGGTTGACCGCTGGCCAATACTTCTGCAAAAGCTAGCCTATCTGCTACATTCCAACCCCATTGAAAAGACCTAGTAAACTGACGAAATATACGCAATAAGTTAATATTAGTACGAGTTATTTTAGCCTTTTCTCCGGAAAGTCTTTCACAGATCCGAATAATTTCATTGGCATCCCAAGCACGAAGGCCTACTACTGGAAAGCTCTTATTTTCTGTTTCAGGAACTGAAAGAGCGCGGACAGCAAATTTGGCAATATCTTGAGTATCCATATATGCAATAGCTGTCCCTTGACCAGGTACCCAGACTGCCTGCTTATCTAAGATCGGCATTGCATATTGACCTATTAACCCTTGCAAAAAGCCACAAGGTTTTAATATTGTGTATTTTAAGCCAGATTTAGCAATAAAGAGTTCTGTACATCGTTTAATTTCAAGAAGAGGAACTTGAGGATATTTTTCTGCATTTAAAAAGGAGAAAAATATGAAACGTTCTACACCTTGAGCTATTAGAGCTTGAATTAGTGATACCTTTCCTTCCCAGTCTACCTGTTTAATACTTAGAGAGTCTGCTGGTCTTGAAGTTGCAGCATCTATAACTGCATCAATTCCTTCTAAAGCTGGTATTAGAGTTTTAGGTTTACAAAGATTTCCTCCTATTAGTTCGGCTCCCCACTCCTTCAAGAAGGATGCTCTACTATAGCTTCTGACTAAACAGCGTACTTCATTACCTTCATCTATGGCGTGACGTACTATTTGTCTGCCAAGCGTACCGGTAGCACCTAGAATTAATAGCTTCATAAAAGTTGTGTTACTTAATGTTAAAGAGTTATTTATCACTTTAGCAAGTTTATCTCATTTTTTTACAAAACTTAACATTTTTAGTTATATTTATATTCTCAACCTTATTTCTTCTTAAAAAATATTATATATAGTTGTATTATTTAGCATTTTATGCATATAGTGCTATGAGCAAATCAGAAGTTATCTATGACTTGGTCTTTTTATGCAGAATACTGTGCAAATGTATTGCTTAGCCAAACAGTACTTAGCCATGTCCACTATCTACATGCGTAGTGCTATATCTTAAACCTAGAAGCTATAGCCCTACGAGCAAGTCACAAGTGATAATTTATAAGCTAGGAGTCATCTCTGACTTAGTTTTAGAATTTAGTAACGTCCTAACTTTTGCTTCGACTACTATAGTTCTTCGCCTCCTTGTAATTTAAGTAAAAGAAAACCTCCTGCTAAACCAATCAAGATTACAGAAAAAGACAATATTGCTGCATTAAAAATCTCACTGCTCATGTTTTTAAGAGACTCCTATATAAATAAAGTGCATCTATAATTCTAAGCTATGATGAAGCTACCCGTAAGTACAATAAAAAAGACAATTCCTCGTTTAGCAATAACTATTGGAGACCCTGGAGGTATAGGGCCCGAAGTAGTTCTGAGTGCTTTAGCAGATCCAAAGGTTACAGAAAATTGTGATTTGACAATAATTGGCAGTCGTCTAATTTTGAAAGAAACTTATCAACAACTATCTCTGGAAAAATTTGTCTGTTGGGAAAATTTGAAAATTTTAGATGTAGAGTTTGATGGCAAATTAGAAGATATTTCTCTTGGGAAAG
>JAKQYG010000133.1 GCA_023356515.1 Trichodesmium sp. MAG_R04
TAGGTGTTAGGTTTTAGGTTTTAGGTTTTAGGTTTTAGGTGTTAGGTTTTAGGTCTTAGGTGTTAGGTTTTAGGTGTTAGGTATTAGGTATTAGGTATTAGGTTTTAGGCTTTAGGTGTTAGGTTTTAGGTTAGAAAAATTAACAACCAGAAAACAAGTATCAATGTGCTTCTGGGAGCGATCGCCAAACTCTCCCCAAAATTATCCCTGGAGCCGTAGCATTATCATAATTTGGCCATTGCTTCAGGAGCGATCGCTAATCTTACAGCACTTGACTTTGTTATAAGGTACGCCTACGGGAGCAAGAGGCTTGCACTACATAATTTTTACTATTTACCTTATTAATAAGATAGTGACGATTTTCTACCGAAAAAATATTCCAAAAACACTCAATAACATTAGCCAATTTCTCGATATTATCCACATACTTATTTATATCTATCGGCATATTATATTTTAATTTAATTTCTGTATTAATTGCCTCTAAATATTTCCTTATAGCCTCCATCATTTCCTGTGAAATTTCCTCTAAAATTTGACCTTTAAGAGCAGCAAACTCTTGCAAAAAATTCTGTATTTTATCTGTTAATGAATTAGGGGAAAGATAATTTTTTAAAAAAGATTTTAGTTTTTATATATTATCTCCTGTTTCTTTAAGATTCTCTTTTTCTTGTTCTGATAATAGTCTATTAAGCATCTTATTTATCCTACAAATTAGATATTTTAGAACTATTATTGCTATATTCAGATTGTCACCTTATGTGAATCTTTGTATTAGTTTTATAGAGCAGATGTACCATGGATAAAAAAATTAAACCAGACTGGGCCGGAGAAGATTTGCTTTCTCGATTTGTTAACCTCTTAATCCAGACGAAGCCAATTTATAATGTGATGAAAAGCCAAGCTAGGCAAGTGCTGATTAAAACTGCCGAAAAAAAAGGTATTTCCTGGCGACAAAACTACCGAGAACTAGAAGTATCGGGAGCCAAAGAGCTACTTGAAACAATGACTAATTCTCTTGTGGTATATCCCGACTACTACAAAGTACCTTTCCACGCCTATGAAGAGGGCAATTTGTGTTGGCAGGCTGCTTTTGAAGCATCGGCCGCTACTAGAGCGATGGCTCTGCGAATTTGGCCTCAAGAAAATATCAGTTGGCAAACGGCACAGGATCGATTGCGATCTAGTTTTCAAGGGGTAATTACAGAATACGCCCCCCGAACTGTCAGAGATATCCTTGATATTGGCTGCTCAGTGGGAATTTCTACTTTAACAATTCATCGCTACTATCAGCATAAGCAAGGTAAGAATGTCCGGACTGTAGGGTTGGATCTGTCTCCTTATATGCTGGCAGTCGCTAGGATTTTGGATGTTAATGAAGAAATATCCCATTGGATACACGCTAAAGGGGAAAAAACTGATTTTGCCGATAATTCATTTGACCTGGTAACTTTACAATTTATCATCCACGAATTGCCGCGCCAAGCAACTAAAGAAATTTTCCAAGAGGCACTGCGAATTCTGCGACCCGGTGGTTGTTTGGCAGTGGTAGATAATAACCCTGCTTCCCCAGTAATTCAGAATCTCCCGGCTGCGCTGTTCTTACTAATGAAAAGTACAGAACCTTGGAGTGATGATTATTATACTTTTGATGTAGAAGTAGCAATGCAAGAAATTGGTTTTGAGTACAAGACTACAGTGGCTAGTGATCCTCGTCATCGTACTATTATTGCTATCAAGCCTACAGGAGATTTATAGTAGTCGAAGGCAAAGCCGCGGACATAGCTAAATGCTCAAACTTAGTTAGAGATTACTTCTGAGTTCTTCCCATTTTAGTTAAAAGAAAGTTTACCGTTAAGGAGATGAAGGAGGAAGAGAATCAATATTTGCTTAGGCAAAATAATGATTTTTTCCTTTTTCTTCTGCGATATTGGCAGGAATTGAAACTGCTACATATATTGTCACTAATCATATACGCGGAATGTGTAAGCTACATTAATTTCCAGTAATAAATGCATTCTATTGCACCATTACCAACCTTCACAACAACCCTCGATAACGAATAAACAACAAAATAACCGCCCACGAACCCAAAGCCACCTTTATTGCCACCAAAATATTTAAGATCGGAATAATTCCCCCACTAACCAACTCCCCAAATTCTCCTTGTGGTAACTCCCATCCCATTAAAGTGATCACTGCCAATACAATAAATATTAAAACAGAAATCTTTTCCCAGGTAGCAGCATTCCATTTTTTATATATTTCCTCCATCTGTTCCCGTGATGAAGTAATAGCAATTAAACCAATAGCAGTTCCTCCTGCCACCCCAGCAGCAAAACCACCCCCCGGACTCAGATGTCCTCTAATTGCCAACTCAATACTCACCAAAGCAGAAATAGTCGCCCCCAAACGTGCCAAAACTCTCGAAGGGCGATCGCTAAATCGATAAACCTTTTCAGTAGGTTGTTCATTCGCCAATAAAAAACGGACACCCAAAATAGCGATCGTAAAAACCACCACCTCAAAAATTGTATCATAGAGTCTATTTCTCAAAATGATACCAGAAACCACATTAGGTACCCCACTATCAGCAACTATTGATCCAACAATAGAAATTTCATCCCCTTCTGCCATCGGGTCAGGCATAATTAGCACCTTAACAAACAAAGCTATTCCCGCTAAAAAATAAACCCATTTCATTAATCTTTTTCCCCAAAACTATTTACAGCTATATACTTCACAGTTATTTCCGGTGAAGTTAACTCTTTTTGCATAATTTCAAATAGACGATAAACCCTAATAACAGTCTGATAAATTGGCTTACCCTCTAGTTTTAATTCCTCCGGTTGACTGCAAATAGCATGAACTTCTTTTGCTAGCAAGCCCCCCTCCAAAGCCTCTCGAGTTGGATATTCCACCAATTCCAAACGCAAATAATATTGATAAACAATTTTTCTCAAATTAGCGATGACTTCCTCAAAATAACCCTCAGTTTCTACTTCAACCCCCTTAAGTATTCCCAAACGCATTACCAAAGAAGAACGAACAGCAATCACATAAAGAGTAACAGCCAACATCGTTCCAACTAAAGCTTCAGTCAAAGCTACATCCGCAGCGCCTAAAACTGAATAAACTAATGCCGCTACAGCCCCTAAAATAGCTCGAATAATAATAGCATTATAAGGACTAACTTGGACTAATAACATCAAAGCAGCCAAAGGCAACAGGGCGACAATAATATAAACATAAATATCAATCATTCTTTTAACTTTTAACTTTTAACTTCCGCGTATCAGAGCTAGAGCAATATGCCAAAACATATCCTAAAACCGTATTCCAAATTGCTAAAGTAATAATTGCTAACAGTAACAACGGCCATTCATTAGGTATTTTCAGCAATAAACCAACAATAATACTCATAGAACCCAGAGTATCAGCCACCGAAAGACTATGGAGCTTAAATAAAACCGATCTCTTACCAAGCAGAGGAAATGTTCCCCAAAACCAGAATATAATCCCAATAACCATGAAAATATAACTAAAAATATCAATCATACTTCGTTTAACCTTTTAATTAAATGTGCCAGTAACATTAACCCCGCATTACCCACACTCAGAATAATTACTGCAACTACCCCAATAGACCGATCATCCCGTAAAACCGACATAACCAACATCATAATTGAAGTTTTAGTAGCAATACTAGCAAAAGCCAGCATTTTCTGCCAAATGTCATTATCCTGCCAAGCCTCATAAATAGGTATAAGCAAAGCCAAAATCATAGTAATCAAAATATAATTCATTTTTTCCTCTTCCGTTCCACTCGGTGTACCTCATACCACCCCTCTTCATGATATTTCAAGACAACAGTTTTGGGAGTAAAAGTAATCAAAAATATATCAAGAAATATTAATCCAGGCGTTCGTCGAGGTTTAACAACTTCCGAAACCACAACTGTATCATTATGGGGACGAACCATAATTTGTATTGCTTCAATATAAGCTTGGGGAATGGCGACAATAATTTCCCACAATACTCGCAACCAATCATTTAATGCTCCCAGAGATGTTTTATTACGAGGTAATAACAAAGCAATACTGATACCAATCATAATATTTGCCAGACTTAAATCGGCGGTGAGTAAAAACCAAATTATCAATCTTAGTATTATATTAAAAAGGGGAGTTGCGTCCATGCTATTTATTAATTAAAAATTTGTAAATTATATCATGTTATTGTACAATAATCAAATTCCAACTATAGGAAGTACAGAGATTAAAAATTAAATGTTCCCAGTGCAGGCATCTTGCCCGCTATAGGTGTACCTCACCAAAGTATAATTCCCAGTAAATCTCACTTCTAACTTCAGTAAATGATATAAGTTCTGTTCATATTAAAAAAGGCAATTGCCTCCATGCTATCCAGAAAAGTAATATTAACATTAGACTCATAAACCCAATTACATGATCAAGTTCTTCGGTCGCCCTTGATAACTTAATCGCTAATTTCTTAAAAATATACAGATATGCAAACCAACCAATAACTATCGTTATCAATGGTTTGATAACATTTTTGAGACTATAAGCTTCATAATAAACAGCATTTGCGACTATTAAGCCCCCAAGCAATAGTACTATTGCGCACCAAAAACCAAAGCTGACTGTAATTTTTTCCTCGTTTTTCTGGTGAGGCAAAAAAATAAATTTAGCAAAAGAAATTGCCGTTCCTAATGCTGCAATATTCATAGCAATAACCTGCCAAGGTAATAGATTTTTTGAGGTTAATACTTTTGCTCCAAAACCAGATAGTAAAGGACAACCAGAAATAGAAAAACTAGCGATCGCCAAAACCACCCAAATTTGGTTATCAATAGGGTGGTGCTGTAATTCCTTAAAATTACGACTAGGCAAAACTCCTACAATTAAAAACAAAGCAGATTTAACTAAACCGTGAGTCAAAGCATAGAAACCTCCTACTACTGGAGCAGCAAGAACAA
Organism: Trichodesmium sp. MAG_R04; assembly: GCA_023356515.1. Lineage (GTDB taxonomy): Bacteria > Cyanobacteriota > Cyanobacteriia > Cyanobacteriales > Microcoleaceae > Trichodesmium. The sequence goes on from JAKQYG010000133.1 coordinate 5,000, forward strand.
AGCCTAACTGAGAAATAGTATGAAATGCCAGCATCCGCTTAGCATCTTTTTCAAATACAGCAAAAAAAACTCCGAAAAGTGCCGTACTAACCCCAAAAAATCTAACTATTGGATCAATTTCTTCTAACATCAGGGCACAACGCACTAATGGAAAAACCCCGGCCTTAATTACCACTCCCGACAACATTGCTGATACCGGACTTTCTGATTCGGAGTGAGTTAGGGGCAACCATAACCCCGATATAAATATACCACCTTTTATCAATAATCCCAAAAATATCAGAGCGATCGCTTCTGGAGACGCACCCCGCAGACCAGCAAAATTAAAAGAATTATGTGCTTGATATACTAAAACTGCTCCCACCAGATAAAACAGCATTGCCGTATTACTAACAAATAAATAGCGCAACCCTACCCAAATAGATCTATCAGTACGAGAATAAGCTATCAATAGAAAAGAAGCAATACTAATTACCTCCAAAGCTACATACAAACTAATAAAATCTGCACAAATAAAACAAGCATTAACACTACCATGGAGGATCGTTGCTTGCATATAGAAAAAAGCTGTTTTCTCTGTATTCCAACAGTAAAAAATTACTGCCGCTGTCACTATAGCATTCGTAATAATAAAAAATCCACTCAAATTATCAATAGTTAAACTAACACCAAAATTATCTAATAACTGTATATTTACTATGGAGGGATTTGCGAATATATACAAGGCATAGTCAGCCGAAATAAATGCTATTCCTAACGCCAAAAAGCGGTCTAGTTTCGGTAGCAAATAAATAATAAATCCTACAAAAAATGGTAATGCCATCCAGGCGATCGTAATATTGGTCATAAAAGTAAAAAGTCAAAAATTATGCATTCAAAAGCAATAACAAAGGAAAAATTTAAGCCAGAAAATTATTCAAAAGTATACTAGTTAGGACTTACGCATGAACACTATTGGTAGTGGTGTGTCTCGCTTCGCCAAATGAAAAGCCCTCGCGTAACGCACCAAGGCTCTATATATAGTACCTTTGCGTAAGTCCTGCTAATTAAAGTATGTCTTAATAGGAAGAAGACAATAGTTTCAGCAAATTATTTGCCATTTAAAGTAGAAAAATATTTGTAATCGCTTTAAAGTAAACTAGTATAAGTTTTTTCCTTTTTTCCTCTTTATTCCTGTCTAGGTAATTATAATATTAATCATTTCAGCTATTAATTTTCATAGTGTATTATTTTCTTCGATAACTTTAGTTTCCAGAGTAGGATTATTCTTTGCTAACTTCATTACGCCCACCAACATTAAAGCTTGAATTGAAAAGCCAATCACAATAACAGTTAAAATAACTGCCTGGGGAACAGGATCAGAATAAGCAACATTTTTGCCTATAGCTACAATAGGTGTAAATACACCATCTCGCGATGCCACTAACACATAGTAAGCAATAACTCCTGTACTCATAGTATCCATTGAGATAATTTTCATCACCAAATTTTTCTTAAAAATGATGCCAAAAAATCCACATAATATGGTGAAAAATATACAAGCTTCTAACATATAATTTTATGGTTTAATAATTAATAATTGGTTCAAATATTCAGATTTTACAAGGAAATATGACAAAATAATTCATTAATGGAACTTTAGCAAATTTTAAACCCAAACAAAATCAATGAGGTTGTCGGTGAGTTTCCCTCACTGATATCCCGATCAGGCAAACCCATCTAATTTGCTTATTTCTAATAATCTAAATTTTTATTGTGGGAAATATTTACTGAGGAGTAAGCTTTTATACATTTAAATGAATTATTGTTGTATGCCTTCCTTGAGAACAAACCCTTCTAAATTCTAAATTCTAGCTTACTAGTATTAGGTTAACGTAATTACTGTCACTTCTGGTGGACAAAATAATCTCCCTGGAAAATAAGTTCCTAAACCACGATTCACATATAAAAAGTTATTTCCAATTTGATGCAGTCCCTGAGACCATTCCCAATACTTAACTATTTTGTGATATTTTCCCATAAATGGTATTATGGGCCGTAAAAATTGCGGTATAAGTCTACGAATAGGCTCCCGAAACCGAAATAAAGGGCCAATAAATGGTACTCTAATCTGACCCCCATGAGTATGACCAGAAAGTTGTAGGTCAATACGCCATTTTTGTAAAACTTTAGCAGTGTCAGGATTGTGGGATAAAACAATCCGAGGAACTGTTTTATTTATAGACTCCATAACTGTAAATGGTTGGAAGTTACCAGACCAATAGTCTTCTAATCCCACTAAAGCTAAACCTGAACCTAGAGGATAGACCACTTGGTTAAGTAGAATGGGAATATCAATGCGAGTAAAAGCTTCTATAACTTTATCCCTGGCACCCGGATATTCTTCATCGTGGTTGCCAAGTACAGCATAAACTCCAGCACGACTTTCAAGATACTTCAACCGTAACACCAGGTCATCTATAGGTGCAGGTTCATCGGTGATAAAATCTCCTGTAAGTAGAATTAAATCTGCTTCGACTTCATTGGTAATGGCGATCGCTTCAGATAGTAGCCCTTCAGATAGTCGTTCTCTGTCATAGTGAAAGTCTGACAGTTGTACAAGTTTTGTACCTTGTAAATTTTTAGGTAGCCCAGTAATTTTTAAGGTTAAGGTATCTACCTGCAATTGGCCTGTTAATATCCTGTGCATAGTATATAGACTGTTGCTACACCGGGGCGTTTATAGCATAACAAAGTAGAATATCAAAAGCAGCAAGCCAAGTTAGTTAGCTAAACCGCCAAGAAGCTAACTCCTGACTTATAGTCATTTCAGTTTAGATTCAGACGAGGGTTTTTTGCCATGAAATGGTTTAAGTGCAAAAGGTGTTTTATTCTTATTTAAAATCACTATAGCTATTCTATTAAAGAACGTCGCCAATGAAATATATTTTCTATCCAATCTTTAAGTATTTGATTCTTTTCTCGTTTTTCCCTTAACCATGCTGTCGCAGTTTGAGCATTAATTTCTGATATAGTCGGCCAAATATGAGGTAGTTCAGCGATCGCTTCTATTTTTATTCCTTGACGAATAGCCAATGCCATAACATGAATTATTTCACTTGCTTGATTTCCTACCACTGAAACACCTAAAATTTTGCCATTACTATGACCGACAATTTTACAATATCCTGTTGTTTTGCTTAAAGCTTGTGCCCAATCTAAACTTTTGAAATACTGCTTATTAACCAATATATTTTCTCCATAACGTTGTCTAGCTTCTTGTTCAGTTAAACCAACCCTTGCTAATTGTGGATCTGATAATATTGCCCAAGGAATACCACTATAATTAACTGAAAAAATCGGTAAATACAGAATGTTTTTTATCGCTATTTCAGCTTCATAATTAGCAACATGAGTCAATGAATATCCACCTATTAAATCCCCACAACCATAAATTTGAGAATTATTCGTTTGTAGCTTTTTATTTAATAATAATTTATGACCATTAAACTTAACTCCTACTGCTTCTAGGTTTAAAGCTTGTAGATTTGGTTTATTACCTGCAGCCAAAATAATTTCATCTACTTCTATAGCTTCGTTTCTTACTAAAATCCATTTTTTACCCTCTACTTCCCTCACTTCAGATACTTCTGTTTGAGTTAATATTCTAATACCTTCTGCTTCTAACTGACCTTGAACTAAAAATGCTGCCTCTGAATCTTCTTTACCTAAAATACGAGAACTTTTAACTACTATAGTTACTTGAGCTCCTAATCGAGAAAAACTTTGTGCTATTTCTATTCCCCTAGGATCTCCACCAATAATAGCTAAATTCTTAGGAAGTTTTGAAAGTTGTTTAATTTTTGAGGGAGTAATAAAACTAGTGCTTGTTAATCCTATAATTTCTGGTACTATAGCTTGAGATGGATTAGCTAATAAATATGTACGTGATCGTAGATGTCTTCCTTTTACTACAAAAGCTAAGTGAGGGCGGTCAACAAATTTTCCCTCACCAAAAATCACATCTATTCCTAAAGTTGCTAAAACTGCTGGTTCATATTTCGCTAATTGATTATTAACTACATAATCAGCATACTTTTTTGCTTCTTCAAACTTAACCGAAATTTCTCCATAATTATTACTGCCTTGATAAATACCAAACTGTTGTTTGTGGTATATTTGTTCAACAAAATTACCTATTTGATTGATAATTGTGTTGTGATTAAATCCTTGAGTATTACCAACAATAGGGGAAGCAACTGTATTTATTTCTGTAGTAGGAGGTTCTATAAGGGCCACACGACCTTGAAGCTTTGTTGCAGTGATAGCTGCATAAATACCTGTTATTGTTCCACCTATAATTACTACATCGTAGTCAAGCATAGTCTATAAAAATTT
>JAKQYG010000134.1 GCA_023356515.1 Trichodesmium sp. MAG_R04
ATCAACTTTTACTTTTAATGTAACACTATCGCACTTGGCACTCCAGCGAACAATCTCTACTGAACTTGCCAAAACAGGTTGTGACCAAAATGCCACCAAAAATATAATCGCAATTCTCTTAGAGCTAATTCATAAAGAGAATCTAAAGAAAGTTTAGTCCCAGTCAAATTAGGTGTTACTATTGAGTATAGTTGAGCCATATTGTAACCAATGAGTCGTCTACCTGCGATCGCTAACCCTAAACGTCAACCATACCCAAGCGACCTGAGTGACTCAGAATGGAAGATACTCAAGCCTCTGCTACCTAGGCCTAAGGGATTTGGGCATCCTGTTCAAGTAGATTATTGTATTATGGCTAATATTTTCCAGATAATTTGCTAGGTTTTTCATGGTAAAATTTGTGTGAAATTTAAGTAAATATTAACAGTAATAAACAAAATTAAAATTCATATTTTTGAACTAATATAATCATGTCATTATCATATAATGATTAAAGATTTTTAGTAAATTAATTTAACATTTTGTAACCTTGTTTGAATATATATTAAAAGTAATATTTATTTATCAAAAAAAAAACTAATTATAGTATGGAAAATTCCATGTTGACAGCACCCTATATATAGGGTACCTGCGTAAGTCCTGATTAATCAACTTTTTCCCAGTATACTATTTCTGAAAAGTCTCACTATACTTGGAAGCTGGCAAAATTACTTTTCTTTATAACCGAAGTTAGGAAATATCAAACATTTGCTCGAACTAACAATATTTCTAAATATAAAATTCAAATATAGCAAAGTTTATGGTAATTAGTATTAGTCCCTACTCCCTCTTGAAAATATTGTATGTATCCCTGTGTGATAATATAAATTATCTTTAGCCTTTTTACGCTAAAATGACACTCCTAAATAATTTTAGGAGTTAGGTTTTCCTTTGGTTATCAAATAAAATCTGTAATCTATAAACATAGCATCTCTCAGGTAGTAATTATGACTGACTCAATTCGCTTTCTCTTATGTGCCCCCGACCACTACAATGTGGACTATGTAATTAACCCTTGGATGGAGGGCAATATCCATAAATCTTCAAGCGATCGCTCTGTCGAGCAATGGTACAAACTCCACAAAATTATTAAAGAACATGCTATTGTAGACCTAGTAACACCGCAAAAAGGTTGGCCTGATATGGTATTTACGGCTAATGCAGGTCTAGTTCTAGCAAATACAGTAGTTCTTAGCCGTTTCTTCCACAAAGAACGTCAAGGAGAAGAACCCCATTTTAAAGAATGGTTCCTTAACCAAGGTTTTATCGTTCACGAACTCCCCAAAGACCTCCCCTTTGAAGGAGCAGGCGATGCTCTCCTAGATAGAGAAGGTCGTTATCTCTGGGCAGGATATGGTTTCCGTTCCGAACTAGACTCTCACCCACTTCTGGCAAAATGGCTAGATATTGAAGTGCTATCTCTACGACTCATAGACGAGCGTTTTTACCATCTAGATACCTGCTTCTGTCCTCTAACTGGGGGCTATTTACTCTATTATCCACCTGCATTCGACTCTTATTCTAACCGTCTAATTGAAATGCGAGTACCGTCAGAAAAACGGATTTTAGTAGCAGAAGCAGATGCAGTAAACTTTGCCTGCAATGCAGTTAATATTAATAAAACCATCATCATGAACAAGGTTAGTGATGATTTAAAATTAGGTCTGACTACAGTAGGTTTTTTAGTCATTGAAACACCACTAAGTGAGTTCCTGAAAGCAGGTGGTGCAGCTAAATGCCTCACTCTTCGAGTCACAGAACCAATTATACCAGATAATAAAGCTAAAGTGCTGGTCGAAAGTCGTACTATTCGCATGGAAGGACATTTGCTTGATGCTGGCTTAATTAACCAAGCTTTAGACTTAATAGTTGAAGGTGGTGGTAGTTTTAAAGTTCTCAACTTTAATCTCGGAGAACAACGTCAAAGCACTTCCCTTGCTGAAGTGAAAGTTTCTACACCCTCCCATGAAGTTATGGAAGAAATAATGAGTCAGCTTATTGATATCGGTGCAGTAATCCCTACTGAAGATGTGCAGGATGCTAAATTAGAGCCAATAAAACAAAATGGTGTAGCTCCCGATGATTTTTATGTTACTACTATTTATCCCACTGAAGTCAGGATAAAAGGTCAGTGGATACGAGTACAAAATCAAAGAATGGATGGAGCGATCGCTATTACTGAGGTAGATGGTTATATTCAAGCTAAGTGCAAAGTTATAAGGGATTTACAAATTGGCGAACAAGCAATTATCGATATAGCAGGTATTCGCACTATTCGTAAAACAGAATCCCGTGAAAAACGAAACCAAGAAGAGTTCAGTTTTATGTCTGCTGGTGTTTCTAGTGAACGTCGTGTAGAATTAGTAGTTGAACAAGTAGCTTGGGAATTACGACAAATACACGATCGTGGAGGCAAAGTCGTAGTTACGGCAGGACCAGTTGTGATTCACACTGGCGGTAGCAAACATTTAGCAAGTCTAATTCATCAGGGATATGTACAAGCTTTATTGGGAGGAAATGCGATCGCCGTTCACGATATTGAACAATCACTGATGGGAACTTCCCTGGGTGTAGATATGACACAGGGCGTTGCAGTTCATGGCGGACACCGACATCATTTGAAGACTATTAATATTATTCGCCGTTGTGGTAGTATTGCTAAAGCAGTTGAGAATGATGTTCTCACAAATGGGGTGATGTATGAGTGTGTTAAGAATAATGTGCCATTTGTTTTAGCTGGATCAATTCGTGATGACGGACCTTTACCTGATACTCAGATGGATTTGATTAAGGCACAGGAAGAATATGCTGAGTTGCTGAAAGGTGCTGATATGGTTTTGATGTTATCAACTATGTTGCACTCTATTGGTGTAGGTAATATGACACCTTCAGGAGTGAAGATGGTTTGTGTGGATATTAATCCGGCAGTAGTAACTAAATTGAGCGATCGTGGTTCCGTTGAATCTATAGGTGTAGTCACAGACGTTGGCTTATTTCTTAGTTTATTGATTACACAATTGGAGCAATTAACCCGTCCTTATTCTTTTGTAGCAAAAGTGTAAGCTTAGGAGAATTGACTTAGTTGACAATTTACGTCATAAAGCGATATAATGAGTCAATTGTATCAAATAATAATGTGGTGAAATTTGTCAAACCTAGAGAAGCTGCTGAAATATTAGGAGTTAATGTACGCAATGCCTGTTAGATGGGAACAAAGTGGAGAAATAAATGCCTAAAAAACACCATCAGGACAAAGGCGCTATGATATTGACTCCTATATCTGAAACGCACCGATAACTATTAGAAAAACTGTTCTATACTGTCGTGTGTCAAGCAATGCTCAAAAACCAGACTTAAATCGGCTTTTAGCAGAACTGCAAAGTTTATTCCTTACATTCTGCACGTCAAAATGTAGTATATAATACAGGCTATTAAAAGCCTTCCCTAATAATAACTATAAAGTTTGGCAGAAGCATTTGCCTCAGAAATAAAGCTCATAATAGTAAGAGACGTTACACTTACAGCCAAACTCCCAATTAAACCAGATTTTAATAAATTCATTTTAATAACTCCCTTGTTATTTTATTACTGTCGTAACATTCTTTTTTCCAATTGGTATAACATTCTTTTTTGCTGGCCTAAATTTACTCTCAATATGGTTGCATAATCTTTAATCTAACTGAGCTTGTTTTTTCTTTTTTTTATCAATAGCACTGCTTTAATTAATGATTTACAGTTTTAGAAGCTTTATAGCCCCCTTGAAAAAGGTGGACACCTTTAAAATCCCCCTTTTGAAGCTAGGACTATTTCATTCTTTAAAGTCAATCACAAAAATATTGAGTTTAGAACAGCTTTTTTTGATTGCTGTAATAAGAATTTTTCGTCAAATGAAACATCAATACACTTTTGAAGGGGAACTTAGGGGGACTGTAATACCAATTTCAGAAACCTAGACTACACTACTTATCTTAATTAATCTCTAATATATTAAGATATGATGTGTTGCCATACTTGAAGAAATTGGTATAAATTTACTTTATTAAAGAGATAAATTCTATATTAGGCTTTAGTTGCTAACTGTGGACTCAATGCTTCCTTTAATAACTTCACCTTATTTGTTTGTTCCCAAGGTAAATCTAGATCAGTACGGCCTAAGTGACCATAAGCAGCAATATCTTGATAAAAACGACCTTCTCTTTCTCCAGGCAAATTCCGTAGGTTAAAAGTCTGAATAATTCCTGCTGGACGAAGTTCAAAGTTTTCTTTCACTACTTCTAATAACTTATCTTCATCAACTTTAGATGTACCAAAAGTTTCAATCATCATACTAACAGGTCTTGCTACACCAATAGCATAACTAATTTGAACCTCACACTTTTCTGCTAGACCGGCTGCAACAATGTTTTTAGCTATGTAGCGACAAGCATAAGCTGCTGAACGGTCTACCTTAGTTGGATCTTTTCCAGAAAAAGCACCCCCTCCATGACGAGAATAACCACCATAAGTATCAATTATAATTTTACGTCCTGTAAGACCACAATCTCCCTGTGGACCACCAATAACAAATTTACCAGTGGGGTTAACAAGAAAACGAGTTTTTGAATCTGGTTTAATCTCTATATCTATAAATATTGGCTCAACGACATATTTCCAGAGATCTTCTTTAATCTTGGCTTGAATATCTGATAATTCTGTAAGTTCTCCAATTGTAGCAGTATGTTGGGTAGAAATTAAGATTGTATCGATACCAACAGGACGGCCATCTTCATAAGTAATAGTGACTTGACTTTTGCCATCTGGTCTTAAATAGGGAAGTTGACCTGTTTTTCTCACCGCAGTCAGTTGGCGACAAACTCGATGTGCTAAACTAATAGGTAAAGGCATTAATTCAGGAGTTTCATTACAGGCAAAACCAAACATTAAGCCTTGGTCTCCTGCTCCTACTGCATCAAGTTCTTCCTCACTTAATAGTTCACGAGTTTCTTGAGCTTTGTCTACCCCTTGAGCAATATCTGCTGACTGCTGATCAAGAGCTACTAAAACGGAGCAGCTATCAGCAGAAAATCCATTTTCTGCATAGACATAACCAATGTCAGCAATTTTTTTCCTAGCCAGCTCTATATAATTTACTTGGGCCTTAGTTGTAATTTCGCCAGTAATTAGGACTAACCCTGTATTTACTACTACCTCAGCAGCCACACGGCTTTGGGGATCTTGGGTTAGTATTGCATCTATAATTGTGTCTGAAATTTGGTCGCAAATTTTATCTGGATGTCCTTCAGTAACAGACTCAGAAGTGAATAAGTAACGACTAGACAATAGTAGTTCCTCCTTATATTTTTTCGGGAATTAGCCGAACGAGTAATAAGCTTTAACTTAGGGATAATATTTATAGTAAACAACCACTTTTTTATACTTTCTCATTTCTTTGTCATCGGATTAAGTGAACTACCCAACTGAAAACTTAGTTTACAGCAAGCTATTGTTCCTCATCTGCTATTCCCTCTCTATGGGAAATAGGGTGGGACATATACAACTTTAAGGTGAAAACTGCCCCGTTTGACATGATATTTTCTGGTCAATAAATTATTTTTACCAGAAGTAGAAAACTCTGAATTATTGTTTGATTTTCCCTGAGTTAATAGCTTAATTGAATATACCAAAGATTATATGTCAATACACAAACAAATAATTAATTAATTTTATGGACATGATCAATGTTTTTTATCAATGACTTTAGGTTTTGCTAAAAAAGTCTGTTAGTAAGGGCAAGGAATGACCAAAAGGATGTTAAAGTACTTTAATTTCCTCTAACTTAGCGATCGCTACATCTGCTTCCCGTAGGTGCTTCGCTTCTACTTTCCCCCGATAAATACCAATACAGCCTGCTGCTCCTGCTTTTCTCCCCATTTCTATATCTATGGGAGAATCTCCCACCATTAATGCTCTCAGTGGTTTTACCCCTAATTTCTGACAAGTTTGTAGAAATAGTTTTGGGTCTGGTTTACTAGGACCATCATCAACCCCCATTTCTATTTGAATATAACCGTTAAGTTGATAGTATTTAATAAAATTTTGCACTGCTGTTGTACTATCGGCAGATAGCATACCTATTTTTATACCTGCTTGAGATAGATATTTTAGTACTTCTTGGCTACCTTTAAACAGAGAACCAGGAATAGACTTTGGCAATATTTGCTCAGCTTCTGCAAAAACTTCTTTGACAATAGTTAACGATTCTAACCAACCCCTACCAGTTTCAGCAATATAAGCTGCTGCTGCAATTTCGTTTTCTCGTCTACTGCCAACCGCCATTAATCCTGTAGAATTAATCTCATGGCCATTAATCCCAAAGGCCATAAGTAGTGGTTCTCCTATACCAGGAATTCTAGCATCGATCAGGCGAGCTCGCTTTTGTCCTAAATTTCTTAAATACTCTTGAGAGTCCTCTAGGGTACCATCTTTATCAAAAATAATTGCTTGAATATCTTGGAAAATTACACCTCGGCAGTTAATAGCTACCATTATCTTTTATATATAAAATCTTCTGTTATTTTTCTTTTATACAGCAGATTCCAAGTATATGAAGTACAAATTATTAATAAACCTTTGTAGGGAAGTCATCTTACCTACTACAGCTGTACCTCACTCTTGATGAAATCTACTGTATTTTTGATTTAGAAAATAAGAAAGCAAAATATGAGGTTTATTCTAAAGCTGCTTCTGAGGTCTCTTCATCTACTGTAGCTATTTGTGCTGTAGTCTCCTCTGTTTTTTGGGGTTCTACTGTTACCTCTTCTAGCACTTCTGCTGCTTCTACTGTTGCTTCAACTTCCGGTGCTTCTGACGCTTCTACTGTTGCTTCAACTTCCGGTGCTTCTGACGCTTCTACTGTTGCTTCAACTTCCGGTGCTTCTGCTATTGTTTCTCCTCTCTGGGCAGCCATCATTTTTTCCCTAAACTTAGCCGCCATTTCCTCTGCTTGGTCATATACCATTTGTGGATTTTTTACCATCGCCCCTGGTTCTGGCTCTAGTTGCTTTGTTGACAAAGATATACGACCTCTGTCAGCATCTAGATCGATGATCATAACTTTCAGTTCATCATTAACTTTTAGTACACTGCTAGGAGTTTCTATATGGTCGTGGGAAATTTCTGATATATGGAGTAGACCACTTACTCCGCCAATATCGATAAAGGCTCCATAAGGTTTAATACCCCGAACTGCCCCTATAACTACTTCCCCTACTTCTAAGCGATTCATCTTCCTCTCAACTAGAGCGCGACGATGACTTAAAACCAAACGATTACGTTCTTCATCCACTTCTAGGAATTTTAAAGGTAATTCTTCGTTAAGTAAATCTTCTTTTGGTTTGCGTGTACTAATGTGTGAACCAGGAATAAATCCCCGCAAACCTTCTATTCTCACTAAGGCCCCACCACGATTTGTTGCAAATACTTGTGATCGCACAGTTGAATCTTCTGCTTGTAATTGTCGGACTCTTTCCCAGGCCCGCATATATTCTATCCGTCGGATGGATAAGGTTAACTGTCCATCTTCATTTTCATCTGTTAGAATGAAAAATTCTCTTGTTTCATTAGATTGTAGAACTTCTCCAGGGTTTTCTACTCTATTAATTGACATTTCTTGAATAGGAATATAAGCAGCAGTTTTAGCTCCAATATCAATTAATGCCCCTCTTGGTTCTAAGCTAAATACTGTTCCTGCTACAATATCTCCAGGACTAAAGTGATAGTCATATTTGTCTAATAGGGCTGCAAAGTCTTCGTGAGTAAAGCCGACTTCCTTGGTTGGTGTTTTCAAATTTGTCATGCGTATATTTTATTGGGATTTCTCTCCTTAATGTTTTTTACTTGTTTTGATAGTTTCCCTGCTTTATAAAAGCAGAACTTACGCAGTATTGCTATATATGGTGTTTTTGGGGCTATAATTTCATATATTTACACTATAATTAGTGCCATTGCGTAAATCCTGAAAGGTCACAATTAGTAACATTTCAATGTTGACTTCCTACCTCGACGGTCACTATCAGCAGTAATACCTACAAATGCATCAACGGTCAAGCCAACCGTATCTGTCTACTTATAGTTTATAAGTTATATATGGAACAAAACTTTCCTGTACGAAAAATATCGTTTCATAGAAAAACCATTTTTTCCTTACAGTTTAAGCAACTGTTACTGTTCAGGCTATTAGAGTTTCGTAAAAAATACCACTTCCCCAGTTAAGGTTTGGGCATTTACTTTATCTTTTTGATTACTCTAGTTCAGAGTCTGATTTACTTAGAGTATGAATTTACTCTAGTGAGGTCTATTGATTAGTAGAATAGAAATTCTACCAAGTTAAGACAAGTTTCTAGAATTCTATTATGATTCAAAGAGTTTAATTTTACCACAACTCCACAACTCTAATATTAATTATTTTGCCCGCCACTTGTTACTAATAAGTTTGTCAGAATTTAGGTCCCATGAAAAAGTATATAAGTCTTGACGGATAGGCATTTTAGAGAATTACTTGCCAAACTCTATTCTCAATTAGAAATGGCTATAAGCCTTTTTTTCCCTCATGATTGAGAATGAGGCTATTAAATTGCTGAGTCAGTCATTTTCTGAATTCACTCTTGACTTTTTACACAAATTTCCAAATTTATGTTTTTGTTATATCAATTTCCTTAAGTATGGCTACACATCATATGTCAACATTTGATAAATATTAAGACAAGCAGTGTAGTCTAAGTTTATGAAATTGGTATTATAAGTACTTCAATAAGATTGAAGCCATCCCCTAATTTTCAGATTTAAAAAAACATGTAATTAGGGCTTAATATCTAATTAGGGCTTACTAATTAATTATAAAAGCACTTATATATAAAGGCTTGAAGCTGATTTGCTTAGGAAAAAGTACCAGTTTTTTGATTATGCTTTATATTCTGTAAAGTCGCCATTACTTTTAGGAATGAGGATTTTATTATCTACACCAGTTAAATTCCCTAAACTTCACATCATTTGAGTTATTAAAAAAAATCTGGACTTTATTTAATTCTCATTCCTTAGGAAATTCTCAAACTTGATAGTTACAGTAATAATTTAATTTCTAACTTTAGCTGTTTCCCAATCAAGACTATCTTGTTGTAGAGAAATGTCAGAACTTTGTGGCACAGTCGCAGTAAATTCTACATTCTCTTTTTGATTTTGCAGATGATTTAAGGTATCTACAAAATCCCG
>JAKQYG010000135.1 GCA_023356515.1 Trichodesmium sp. MAG_R04
TGCTGAGACTGTTAAACGAGAAATAGAGGAAGAAACAGGTTATCGAGCAAATAAATGGCAAAAGTTAGGAGAGTTTCCCCTGGCTCCTGGATATTCGGATGAATTTATTTATGCTTTTTTAGCGGAAGATTTGGAAAAGTTAGAATATCCTCCAGCACAAGATGTTGATGAAGATATGGAAACAGTTTTAATGACTCCTCAAGAATTAGAAAAAGCTATCTTAGAGGGAGAAGTTGTAGATGCTAAATCAATTTGTAGTTTATTGTTGGCAAAACCATTTTTATCAGAAATATAGAAATAATAATTCAGAATTTAGAAGAGTTTTTTCTCTAATCTTAACTGTCAGCCGAAATCTAACAATACTAGGCACTTGACTTTTCTTAATATGAGCTTGTACATTCACTTTTTTGTAAGGAATTTCATCTCAGTTACGTGCTAGGGGGCAGTAGGAATATCTTGCTCCATTACTAGTGGTTGTTCATGTTTATTTACTATTACTATGCAAGACTACCAACATGAAAATGATAAATAACTAATAACTACCCTAAACTCGATTATTAAAGTTAACAGTAAACTCAAATAAAATGTCTAACTTAATCCTATTTTGGCATCGGCGTGATTTACGAATTTCAGATAATATCGGACTGACATATGCATCTCAAGAATGTCAAACTGTAGTAGGTATATTTTGTCTTGATGAAAATATTCTTAAACGAGATGATATTGCTCCGGCAAGAGTTACCTATATGATTGGTTGTTTACAACATCTGCAAAAACGCTATAAACAAATAGGAAGTCAACTTTTAATAATGTCAGGAAAACCTACGGAAGCTATACCAAAATTAGCAACCTTTTTGGAGGTCAAAGCTGTATATTGGAACCTGGATGTTGAACCTTATAGTAAGGAGCGCGATCGCCTAGTTAAAGAAAATTTAGAAGCTGCAAATATTCAAGTCAAAACTTTTTGGGAGCAACTCCTTCATGCCCCAGAAGAAATATTTACTTCCACAAAAAAACCCTACACTGTCTATACTCCTTTTTGGAAAAATTGGCAGAGCAAAAAAAAATCTAGCCCACTAAATACTCCCTTACTAAAAGGTTTAACTGAGGAGAAACTTCAACAGACAACAGAAATAGGAATAATTGACTTACCTACTGCTAAAGAATTAGGATTTAATTGGGAAAATCAACTAATTCTTGAACCAGGAGAAATAGCAGCATTAGAAAAATTAGAAACATTTTCCAATGGGGCGATATATTCATATCAAGAACAACGAAACTTCCCCGGTCTTGATGGAACATCTCAACTAAGTGCCGCTCTCAAATTTGGTGCTATTGGTATTCGTACAGTTTGGGCAAAAACTCAAGAATTAATTGAAAACTGCCGTAGTGATGAAGCATTTAAAAATATAGAAACCTGGCAAAAAGAAATTGCATGGCGGGAATTTTATCAATATGTTATGTACCATTATCCCCAATTACAAACAGGTCCTTACCGAGAAAATTGGAAAAATTTTCCTTGGGAGAATAATGAAGCATATTTTCAAGCTTGGTGCGAAGGTAAGACAGGTTATCCTATTGTTGATGCTGCTATGAGTCAGTTAAACGAAACAGGTTGGATGCACAACCGTTGTCGGATGATAGTGGCTAGTTTTTTGACCAAAGATTTAATAATTAACTGGCAGTGGGGTGAAAAATATTTTATGCAGAAATTAATAGATGGGGACCTTTCTGCTAATAATGGTGGTTGGCAATGGAGTGCTTCCAGTGGCATGGACCCAAAGCCTTTGAGAATATTTAATCCTGCATCTCAGACACAAAGATATGATTCAAAAGCAGAATATATTCGGCAGTGGGTTTCAGAGTTGCGGAGTGTGGATACAGAATATTTAGTTACTGGTAAAATTCCTATAAATGAGCGGGAAATTATAGGTTATCCTCCGCCTATTGTTGACCATAAAAAAAGACAACAAGTATTTAAGTCTCTTTATCAGGAACAGAAAAATTAATTAGGGTTTGCTGAAAAAATCTTTTTCAGTAGTAGGGACCCCCCCTAATACCAAATACGATAAACTTTAAACAGCTATATTTGGTTTTTATATTTCTAAATCAGGACTTACGCAAAATATGAAAATATACACCTCCCAGGAGGAGAAGTAGGGACGTTTTGCTAACACAAAGCTCCGCTAACGCTACGGGACATGTTTGCGCAGCATTCCGTCAGGAAAACGCATTTTTGTTATGCAACGTCCCTACAGAGGAATAGGGAATTGGTAGAGGAGGTAGTCAGATGATTACTTCCTCTTTATATGACTTTATTCATACAAAATATAGCATAAAAAAAATCTCTGGAACTAGACTCTAGTAACAGGGTCTTTTTTCAATACATTTGGCTCCTGATCATTACCATTAACAGACACATCCAACTGCAGGCGACTCTTCTTACCACTAAACAATTTCTTCAACCAGTGGAAAAAATTATCAATATAAGTAAACCACACAGGTACTACTACTAATGTTAATAATGTTGATGTGGTCAAACCACCAATGACAGTGATCGCCATCGGACTTCTGACTGAACCTCCTGCTCCTAATTCCAGAGCGATAGGCAACATTCCGGCAATGGTTGAAAATGTGGTCATTAAAATTGGTCGCAAGCGAGAAATACCAGCTTCTCGGACTGCATGCAACTGAGGCATTCCTTTTTTTTCATTGGCTAAGGAACAGTCTACTAACAAAATCGCATTTTTTGTCACCAAACCCATTAGCAGGACAATTCCAATTAAAGCAAACAAACCTAACTCTTTCTGGAAAATTATCAACCCTAACAATGCACCACCAATTGATAAAGGTAATGCCACCAAAATGACTATTGGATAAAGAAAGTTATTGTATAGTAATACTAAAATTGCATAAATACACAATACTGCTAAGCCTAAAGCACCTGCAAAACCATTAAACACATCCATCATGATTTTTGCACTACCATCAGATTGTTCGCTGATGTCAGGGGGTAGTGGATTTACTGCTGGTAATGATTTTACCTTTGTTAGTGCATCTCCCAGAGAAATGCCCTGTAAATTTGCCTCAAAGGAAACTTGACGATAACGATTAAAACGCTTTATTTCCGAAGGTCCGCTACCGATGCTAATTTCAGCTACTGCAGATAATGGCACTAACCTACCATTTTGGCTGGGAATGCGTAAGTTTTTAATTACATCTAAGTTATTTCTAAATTCCTCTGCCAATTGTACCCGAATTGGAATTTGACGATCTGCCAGATCAAACTTAGCTAAATTTCTCTCATTATCTCCGATAGTAGCTAATGATGCGGTACGAGCGATCGCCTGTACTGAAACTCCTAAATCTCCTGCTCTTGCAGGTAATGGTTTGATCAAAATTTCCGGTTTCACTAAACTAGCACTAGAAGTCACATCCACCAACCCCGGAACTTCTCGCATTTGTCGTTCCAAAGCATCAGATGTCTGTTGTAAAATTACTGTATTTTCGCTGTTCAGAATAATTCTTAAATCCTTATCCCCACCTCCAGCACCCATACTAGCAAAATTAATTCGCGCTCCTGGAATATTCTGAAATAATGGTCGTGCCTGTTGTTCAAATTCTTTTTGAGAAATATTTCTTTCTTCTCTGGGTAAGAGTATAACATATAATCTACTTTGGTTCACAGATGAGGTACCCACCCTAGCAAATATTTTGGTTACAAGTGGATTTTCTTGTAACAGTTGCATTATTTGTTCTGTAGCTTGTTTTG
Organism: Trichodesmium sp. MAG_R04; assembly: GCA_023356515.1. Taxonomy (GTDB): domain Bacteria; phylum Cyanobacteriota; class Cyanobacteriia; order Cyanobacteriales; family Microcoleaceae; genus Trichodesmium. The sequence continues at coordinate 3,773 of JAKQYG010000135.1, forward strand.
TTTCTACTAACGTTGAACCAGGAGACAATTCTAGAGAAACTATACTCACACCCCGATCCTCATTACCAGTTAATCCTTTTGGCAGTAGTGGAATTAGTTGCAAGCTACTAATAAAGAAAATAACTGCAATAGCTAAAGTGATAATTTTATGGCGTAATGCCCAATTTAATAACTGACTATAAGGGCGAATTTTTTTTTGTTTGTAATTTTTTTGTGGAAAACCAGGGGATGTTTTTAGTCGTCTCTGTTTCAATAACCGCGAACCTAACATTGGTGTCATTGTAATTGCAACTAATGTAGAAAACATAGTTGCGACTGCTACGGTAATGCCGAACGGTTGGAAAAACTTACCTGGTATCCCACCCATAAATGCTACGGGTAAAAATACTGCCACAATAGTTGCAGTTGTCGCAACTACTGCAAAACCAATTTCTGCTGATCCATCCAAAGCTGCTTGGAATGGATTTTTTCCCTTGTTAATATGTTGTTCGATATTCTCGATCATACAGATGGCATCATCTACTAAGTTCCCCATTGCCAATGCTAGTGCTAATAGAGTCATCCCATCGAGAGTGTAATTGAGGGTTCTCATTACCAAAAAAGTAGGGATAATTGATAATGGTAATGCCACTGCTGTCACTAGAGTTGGCCGCCAGTCTCGTAAAAATATACCAACAATTAGGACAGTGAGTATGGAACCAATAACTAAAGCGTCTATTGATGCTTGATATGATTGTTCAATATCTGTTGCTAGAGTGAAAACCATTTGCAAGTCTACGTCTGCTGGTAATGTTTTTTCAAGTTCGGCAACTGTTTTTCGCACGTTTCTTTCTACAGTAACTAGGGTACTGCCTGTGCTGCGAACTACCCCGAAAGCTACAACTGGTTTACCAATATTATTTCTTGGTAAGTTTGCCTCGGAACCCAGAGTTTTACCCTCACTATTTTTTTCTAATAACCAAGCTGTTTGTCTAGTTTCCCCAAAACCATCAATGACTTTACCTACACTGGAAAGGGGAACTGCACCACCGGAAGGCAGAATAATTTGATATTCTTTCAATGCCTCTATTGTGTCAGCACTCCCTAAAGTTCGAATATTTTTTTCTGTACCTCCTGTTTGAGAACGTCCTCCTGGTATATTGATATTTAAAGCACGAATCTGATCATTAACTTGAGTAGCAGTAATACCCAGACTTTCTAGTCTTTCAGGACTCAGTTGGATGAGTATTTCGCGGTCTACTCCTCCAATACGGTTGATTTGAGAAACACCGGGAACCTTGAGAATGGCGCGACTAATTTCTTTATCAATCAATTCGCTTAACTCTGCTACAGAACGTTTGTCGGAAGTGACAGCGTAAGTTATTATTGGTCCATCTCCAGCAAATTCTATTCTTGTAACGATGGGATCATTAACATCTGGGGGTAAATCTTGGCGAATTTGATCTATGGCATTACGAACATCATTGGTGGCGCGGTCACTATCTACTCCTAAGTCAAAAGCAATAACAGTTGTAGAGACTCCATCGGTTACTGTTGAGCTTAGTTGATCAATATTTCCTAAACCTGCTACAGCATCTTCAACTTTTTTTGTTACTTGAGTTTCTAATTCTGTCGGACCTGCTCCTTGTTGAGTTACTTTAACAGATACAAAGGGAATATCAATATTAGGTAAGTTATTTATTCCTAATTGAAGAAATGACATTAATCCTACTACTATTAAAACTAGAAACATGACCAGAGTAGGAACTGGTTTTTTAATTGACCAAGCCGATAAATTAAATGACATAGTTAATTCAAAATATAAAGTTTGAGCTGACTTCTAGAAATTAAGTATTTTGATGTTATTTTATCCCTAAGTCCTGAATTAAGTTAATTAAGTATTGATTAATATGCAACTATTGGAATTATGATGACATTTTTATTTCACAATTATCAGAGATTGATTTTACTCAATAACTTTAACTATATCTCCATCTTTCAAATAAGCTGCACCTGCTACTACTACTTTACTACCTAAATCTAAACCACTTTTAACTTCAATTTCAGCATTAGCTAAATCACTATTTTCACTTAAAATTTTTCCTATTTCTACAGGCATAGCTTTAACTTGATTATTATTTTGTAAAACATAAACAATAGACTGCCCATCTGTTTGAGGTAATACTGCTTTTGCTGGAATTTTTAATCCTTGATTTGTAGCTGTTGTAATTGTGGCTCGCAAAAACATTCCTGGCCGTAATAAATTACTATTAGGTAGGTCTATTTTGATAGTAGCTTCGCGAGTTTTTTTATTAACTAATGGTGAAATTTGTCTCACTATTCCTGACATTTTTACCCGACTATCAGCATCAGAACTAATTTTAACTTTTGTGCCAATTTTAACTTGTGGTAACTGAGTTTCTGGTACTTCTAATTGTAGTTCTAATTTATTCTCTTTAATAATCGAAAATAATTTTTTACTACTAGAAGTCACATCACCAACACGAGCTATCCGTTCTGCTAATATACCATTGGCTGGTGCTTTTACTAAAGTTTGTGCTAGCTGAGTTTGTTTTTCTTGTACACGAGCTTTGTCACTGCTAAGATTTGACATAGCGCTGTCAATATTGGATAATGCACTTTCAACTTCTGCCCGAGCGCTACTAACATTAGCTTTAGCACTATTAACTTTAGATTCCGCACTCCGTAGTTGAGCTATTGTACTACTGAGATTCGCTTCTGCACTTTCTACTCTAGCTTCTGCACTCCTAACATTTGAGCTCGCAATGTCAACCTTAGCTTTGGCGCTATCAATATTAGCTTCAGCAATTTCAATTTTGGCTTTGGCGCTACTAATATTAGCCTCAGCAATATTAACTTTGGCTTTAGCGCTATTAATATTAGCCTCAGCAACTCTTACCCCTTCTATTGCTGTTTTCACAGCGGTGCTACGAGTTTCTAATTCTTGAGAACTAATCACACCTTCTGATTTAAGAGTTTGATATCGTTCAAAATCTCTTACTGCTTGTTCTTCATTTGCTTTAGCTTCTGCTAATTTAGCTTCAGTTTGGGCTACAAATGCCAGGGTATCATTACGACTTGCTTCTGTTTGTTTGAGGGCCGCTAGGGTATCATTGCGACTTGCTTCTGCTTGTTTGAGGGCCGCTAGGGCATCATCCCGGCTTGCTTCTGCTTGTTTGAGGGCAGCGATCGCCTCGTCTCTTCCTGCTTTAGCCTGAGTAATAGTCGCTTTGACACCATCACGATCTGCTATTGCTTGTTCCCAATTAGCAATTGCTTGCTCCACCACTACTTTAGTCTTACTGTGAGCAGCTCTTCTTTGCTCTACTTGACTGCGAGCCGATTCTACTTGAGATTTTGCCTGGTTAATTTGGGATTTTAAAACGGAGTCATCTAAAATTGCCATTACCTGACCTTGAGTAACTATTTCTCCTTCCTCTACCAATACTTGTTGAATTTGTAACCCACTCGCCTGGGGTAACACTGGTAATAGATCGAAGGCTACAATACTACCTGTAGCATTAAGGGTACGTTCCACTGTTGCTAATTCTACCCTGGCTACTGTCACACTCATAGAGGAGTTTGTACCGTTAATGGCTTGGGTAGAAGTGGTATTAGCTTCGGTATTTTGCCTTTGTCTAGGAACTTGCATACTGACTAAACTAGCAATTACACCAATGCCAATACCAATAATTAATCCTTGCCATTTCCCTCTATTTTCTGAGTGGGAATTTTTTTTTTGATTCTTGGGAGATGGCAATTCCTGAAGTTGATTGGCCGATTCAGTATCAATGTCCATAGTTACTTATAGTTAATTTATTTAATTAAAAATCAAATTAGTTAAATCTGAACTGTCTATAGGACAAAAAGCTTGACTTCTAGAACAGAAATAAGTTAAGCTACCAGGAATGATTTGTGAGAATAAAGTCTAGTATTTATCTCTACAAGCGATCGCTAAACCTGAAGAGAATATATATTAGGACTTACGCATAAACTCTATTCCCAGGGTGTGTTTTGCTGACGCAAAGCTGCGCTAACGCTTCGCAGCACGAAAAGCGCACTTAGTAACGCACCAAGGCTCTATAATATAGGACCTTTGCGTAAGTCCTGTATTAATTTAAGAACTCCAACCTTCGTGACTCTGAGGGATAGAGTGCTGTGATCTGGCACAGCTCAATCTAGTTCCATAAAGTTAAATCACGGGTAAGCTACGCAGTAGTTACCATTGCTGCTTCATTGGCTAACTTTCTCCCGATGTTTTTAAGGTTTTGCCATAGACTTTTATCTTTACACTATTTACTTTCTTTTTGCAACAAAGCGGTTCAGCTGTATTAAATTATGGGCCTGTTTTTTTCTGGCTTTTATTGCAATACGGTTCCATCAAATGCAGTTCAACAAAATCCTCTCTAAGGGAACAAATTAGGGGGTAAAATGGGCTATTTGTGGTACTGACTAGCCATATAGTCGCCTGAAGACCCTAATGTGTCGTTAATCTTCTGAATAATGGTACGTAGACATTTTTTGGCGGAAAAACTGCTTGAAAGCAAGTCTAGACAAGGAAATGACGTCAATGCCTTAAAAATGGCCCAAGCCCTTGGTAATAAAGGATTTATAGCTTTTAGACGTAAAAATCTTTCCCTGTCTATATTTGAGCTTATTTTTTGCTACTATTTTTTGTAAGTCCCGATAATAAGGCTAGTTGGAGATATAGCAACGTGCGCTGGTATGTTTACATAATATAAGTCGCTATTAATGTAGCATGTATGAAAGTATTGGCAATAGTAGCAGAAATTTGTACTACATTGAAAGACAATAGTAATATGCAAATATGTGAGCGCCCATGGCTATAGTATAGCACTACGCATTTAGGTTAGGGCATTGGTAAATCCTGAAATTTAGTCAAGGATGACTTTTAACTTTTGACTTGCGCGTAGCGCTATATCTGTCAGAAGAATGTTGCCTAAAATAATTGTCAATTAGGACTTATAGACAGTTTGTCCCCCAGTCTCCAGAGTATTGCAATAATTCTTAATAATTAATTTAGATAACTTATGATATCTTGCCAGGCAAGAGTATTTATCAAGAACGGCCACGGATTATTATCAAAATATCTAACCGACCAATTGAAACATCCTTCAATTAAAATGAAGGTTATTTGACTTGAATTACTATTGGTTAAGCGGAATAAAAATAGTTAGGCGATTGCTAACGCAAAGCTCCGCTAACCCATGACATGAGACAAAGCGTGAAGTTCGTCGAAGTTGTCATGCGCTATATATAGTGTCTTTGCGTAAGCCCTGTTGAAATCACTATATATTATATAACTCAAACCTATGTTTAATAGATTGACATTGATTTAATCGTAGGTTATATGTGGAGTTGTATCGCTAAGGTAATTGATGTTTATCTAAAATAAGACTGGATATCCTCACGGGGTTATCAGCAGCTCGAAACCATTGATAAATAGTGCTTTTCCGGACA
>JAKQYG010000136.1 GCA_023356515.1 Trichodesmium sp. MAG_R04
GTAGGTCTGTCCAAGGAATTCCGGCTCGATATCTATAATAAAACTGCTTCCACAAAGAGGCGGTTGTCCTTTGCTGTCCTTCCCACAGTCCCAAAACGTCCTGGTAGTAAATTTTGAATGCGTTCCCATAGGTCTAGCCGCAAGCCATAACGTCTAGTCATTTAGAGCAGTCCTATGCATATTATTCTTCATCAGCATACTATACCCTTAATGTCAACCTCTTTAATTGATGACACACCCTAGCTAGAGCGCGTTTACTTTGCATTTATCGTGCTATGCTGGGGATACTGAACATAGCGCTACCCACAAGTAAGAACTCAAAAATAATCCCTGATTGAGTTTGAGCATTTATAAATTTATTAAATAATTAACACAGTGTTAGAACTGATTAAACAGCGGCCAACTTATGCCATTTTGATAATTCTACTAATTTATAGTGACCCACATTCCGCACTTCAATTTGTAGTATAAAAATTAGTATAAAATTCCGTAGCTTCCGATTAAATCGTTTAATCCTATTTAATACTATAATTTTCTTAATTAACTTTGACCTTTGACTGATACTTTTATAATACATTTATCCCGCGGAATGTAGGTAAAAATTTTTGTTACTAAAGGAATTTATCTGTCATACAAAAGAAAGAAACTATCAGAAAAATTAATTAGGAATGAATATCAAATAAAGAGCATAATTTTTTTTAAGAGCTCCTATATATAGGGAGCTTAAGCAATTCAACTTGTGTAGATAATCAAATTCTCATTCCTCAATGTTTATGAAGCCTAATTCCTAGAAAAACATCGTAGAGAAAACTCCAGAAGTTTTTTCCTTGCAACAGTCCCAAAGATTGAGGAGAGCCTTTAATATCTAACAATGGTTTCATTGCCTCATAAGCAGGTTTGTAATTATACCAAGGAATAGAGGGCCACAAATGATGAACTAAGTGATAGTTTTGTCCACAAATCAGGATATTTAGAATGGGATTAGGATAAACTCTAGCGTTATGCCAGCGATCGCGTTCTTGAAAAGGACGGTGAGGCAAATAATCAAAAAATAACCCTAAAGCTATACCTACTACCAAAGCAGGGGAAAACCAGAAATTTAAAATATAGCCCACAAACCCATAATATATAGATAACCCTACAATAATGAAAACCACCAAACGACTGAAAAACCATTCCCAAAGCTCAAACTTTCGCCATAGTCGTCTTTTAAAAAAGAAGATTTCATGGTAGAAAAAACGAGCTGCAATTAGCCATAGAGGCCCGCCAGTAGAAACAAAATGATCTGGGTCATTCTCTGGGTCGTTAACGTGAGCGTGATGCTGTAGATGTACTCGTGTAAATACTGGAAAAGCAAAACCTAAGAGCAGGGCACTACCATGACCTAAAATAGCATTAACTAAGCGGTTTTTGTGAGCTGAATTATGGGACGCATCATGAATGACCGTTCCAGCTATATGTAAGGCCACTACGTTCATGAAGAAGCAGTACCAACCGGGAAAGTGCCAATAAAAGTAACCACAGGTTGAGAAAAATACTATTCCTAAAGCACTTAAAAACATCATTAAGTTAGTATTCAAGCCTCCAGATGCTCTAAGTAACTCTCTTGGGACTGTTTTTTGCAGTCCGGCCTCTAACATTTCTATTTTTACTCCTTAATTTTTATTAACATCTATTTTATGTAGTGTATAATACATACAACTTTTTGTAAATATATGTAAAACAGTATTAAGTAGTATAGTATAATGGATATTTTTGTCAAGAGAGAAAATTAAAAAAGTTAGAGATAATCGCTATACCTTGTAATAAAGAAAAACATTACGGCTCAATAAACCTTGTAATAAAAAGAAAAACATTGCGGCTAAATAAATGGACTTTTGGAAAAAGTAAAATATATTCACCTCTATTGTATAAGTAAAAGAGGTTATACCTAAGCCTAACCCTAATCAGTACTAGAGATGCTTTATTCAGCATCGGGAAAGTTTACTATTAGGATAATACACTACATTCCACCGAGGGGCTAAGGCTCGGTAGGAATCCCCGTGCCTTTAGGCCGGGGAGGATGTCAATATAATAAATAAATAATTCAAAATAAAGATACTTATCCTACCTAATCTATCCACCAATACCCTAAGCTCATGCAACTACAAAATTATCTGCGTCGCACCAAAATAGTAGCCACCATTGGCCCTGCCACAACTAAGCCTAATGTACTTCGGGAACTAATTAAAGCTGGTGCTACAACCCTGCGACTCAACTTTTCCCACGGAACTTATGAAGATCACAAGAATAGTATTCGCCTCATCCGACAAACCTCTTTTGAGCTAAATCAAATTGTAGCTATTCTACAAGACCTTCAAGGACCAAAAATTAGATTAGGAAAATTTGAAACTGGTTCAATATCTTTAGAGCATGGAGACCCATTTACTTTGACGAGTCACTTGATACTAGGAACTAAAGAAATTTCCTCTGTAACTTATGAATTTTTGGCAGATGAAGTACCAGAAGGAGCAAAAATTCTCCTTGATGATGGAAAAGTAGAAATGTTGGTAGAGAAAGTAGATAAAGCAGAAAAAAAACTACATTGTCGAGTTATAGTTGGCGGTATTCTTTCTAATAATAAAGGTGTCAACTTTCCAGGAGTTTATCTGTCAATTAAAGCACTGACCAACAAAGACAGAAAAGATTTAATGTTTGGTCTTGATCAAGGAGTAGACTGGGTAGCACTTAGTTTTGTTCGTAACCCCCAGGATGTTATAGAAATTCAACAACTAATTGCTAATGCTGGGAAAAAGCTTCCTGTAATTGCCAAAATAGAAAAGCACGAAGCAATCAAACAAATGGAAGAAATTTTGAGTTTGTGTAATGGGGTAATGGTTGCTCGTGGTGACTTGGGAGTCGAGTTACCAGCAGAGGAGGTACCTCTATTACAAAAACGACTAATTGCTACTTCTAACAGGATGGGAATACCTGTAATTACTGCTACCCAAATGTTAGATAGTATGGTGAATAACCCCCGCGCTACCCGTGCCGAAATTTCTGATGTAGCCAATGCAATTATTGATGGTACTGATGCTGTAATGCTATCAAATGAAACAGCAGTGGGTAAGTACCCGGTGGAAGCTGTAGCAACAATGGCAACTATCGCCAAACGTATTGAGCAAGAAGTTATTACTTGCAATGTTTCGGGTACCAATAAAACAGGTCATTCTATCCCTAATGCTATTAGTCATGCAGTGAGTCAAATTGCACAAGAGTTAGATGCAGCAGCTATTATGAGTCTGACAAAAACAGGTGCTACCGCACGAAATGTATCTAAGTTTAGACCAAAAACTTCTATTTTAGCAGTGACTCCCCATGTGGATGTAGCACGACAATTACAACTTGTGTGGGGAGTCAGACCACTATTAGTCTTGGATTTAGCTTCTACAGGTCAAACTTTTCAATCAGCAGTTAATGTGGCCCAGGAAAAGGGGTTATTAGTTGATGGAGATTTGGTCGTTATGACTGCAGGTACTTTGCAGGGTGTAGCAGGTTCAACAGATTTAGTTAAGGTTGATGTGGTAACTGCAGTTTTGGGTCAAGGTACTGGAGTTGGTCAGGGTTCTGTAAGTGGTCGCGCTCGAGTAGCTCGCAGTGCAAGGGAGGTTCGGGATTTTAACCCTGGTGAAATTTTGGTGGTCAATAAGACAAATGCTGAGTTTGTAGAGGCCATGCAAAAAGCTTCTGGAGTAGTTACGGAAGAGGATAGTGTGACAAGTCATGCTGCAATTATTGGTTTACGCTTGGGGTTACCAGTAATTGTAGGAGTAAAGAATGCTACTAATGTAGTGCGGGATGGAATAATTTTGACGTTGGATACTCAAAGAGGTATGGTTTATTCTGGAACTAATAGAAGGTAATCAGTTATCAGTTATATGATGTCCGGCTCATAAGTGATAACTGATAAAAAGCTCTGGTTTGTAGTAGGGCAATAACCATTTCATCTTGATTTATCAAGCTTTACTACAAACTTTAATTATAACTATAGTCTTGATAGAGTTAACACCAGAATTTTCAAAGAGGCTGAAAACCTTTGCTACAATTACATATAAATATCTTAATCATCAATGACTCTTATAACTTCTAATCAAACTCCTCTTCTCGGTTTATCCTTAACTAAGTTAACAGAGTGGGTACAACAGCAGGGACAACCTACTTATCGAGGTAAACAACTATATCAATGGATTTATCAAAAAGGGGCTAAGTCTTTTGCAGATATTACTGTATTTTCCAAGCAATGGCGCGAAAAAATTGGGGATTTTCCCATCGGTCGTTCTGTCATACATCATCGATCTGTTGCTCCAGACGCAACAGTTAAATATTTGCTACAATTATCAGACGGAAACATAATTGAAACTGTAGGTATTCCTACTCACAAACGCTTAACTGTTTGTGTTTCTTCTCAGGTTGGTTGCCCAATAGCCTGTGATTTTTGCGCTACTGGTAAGGGTGGTTTTACTCGTAACCTAGAAGCACATGAAATTATCGATCAAGCACTAACTGTACAAGAAGATTTTGAGCGACGGGTGAGCCATATCGTGTTTATGGGAATGGGGGAACCTTTGCTAAATAGTAAAAATGTATTGTCTGCAGTTAGATCTCTGAATCAAGATGTGGGTATTGGGCAACGTTGGATAACTATTTCAACTGTGGGGATTCGCGATCGCATCCGACAATTAGCTCAACACAAATTGCAAGTAACCCTTGCTGTTAGTCTTCACGCTTCTAATCAAAGATTGCGAGAATCTCTGATTCCTAATGCTAAGTCTTATCCTTTAGCTGATTTAATAGCAGAATGTCGTGAATATGTCAAGGCAACAAAGCGGAGAATTAGCTTTGAATATATTTTGTTAACAGGTTTTAATGATTTACCAGGCCATGCTAAAGAACTGGCAAAAAAACTGCGTGGCTTTCAGTGTCATGTTAATTTAATCCCCTATAATCCTATTAGTGAAGTTGATTATCAACGACCTACTCAGGAACAAATCAAAAATTTTGCTAATGCTCTGGAAGAACAAAATATTGCGGTTAGTATTCGTTATTCCCGGGGTTTAGAAGCTGATGCAGCTTGTGGACAGTTACGAGGGTCGCGGATTTAGAATCAGTTATCAGTTGTTAGAGATGATCATAGATAATACCAGATAACAGTTATTAGTTCTACAAATTTTGCCCTAAATGTAGCTATGTCAGTCTAATACTGAAAAATGTAGCTTGGGTACAACAAAGCGAAACCAAGCATTTGCTTGATTGTTCTTGGGGTACCCTGATGGAAAGCAAGTTACATTCCTTAACCCAACCTATACTTATTGTACTATTTTAGTTGTGTTGCTCCAATAACCTAATTTTCACAAGCTTTTATAGAAAAGTTTAATCTATCAAAAAAATCATGAAGTTGATAATATTAACTGGTCTAATTCTTGTTGCATTTGTGTAAGGACTTTTTGATAGCAAACATCAACATAATCGCGGTCACTAGCTGCCTTGCGTCCATAACGTTCAAACACAATGGGAGGACAAACCCGGGTATGGATCTGTACTGGAAAGGGGAAATTAGGCAAAGGTCCAATAGCTAACCCCCAAGGCAAACCTATATAAATAGGAAATACCTCTGGGTCAACATCAAATAGCCAAGGCATACCCAACTCATGGAGTTGTTTTACTTGTTCATAAAAATCTGCTAGTACAATTAAAGTATCATGGGCACCATTAGAAATCATTGGTACAATAGGAACTTCTTCACGCAAAGCTAATTTAATGAAGCCTTTACGTCCAGCAAAATAGATTTTATCTCTCATGGAATGAGGGCGGAAGACATCAGGACCCCCACCAGGATAAACAGCTACAGAGCCATTTCTTTCGAAAGCAGCGATCGCCATTTTCGGATGGGCTCTAACTGCTCCACATTGTACTGCCAAGGGTGTAGTAGGGAAAGTTGACCAGGCATTTTGGTGCATTAGTCCATAAACCAAACGTTCTGGACCAAACCTCTTAAACCAATCATACATAAACATATGCATATCTGGAGCTGCTAAACCACCATTATGAGAACCAACTATCAGAATTTTCTCATCAGGAATATGATGCCAACCATAAGTTTGAACACGAAAGTAATAGCGATAAAACCATTCCCACAATGGCATCATTGACTTAATTACTTCTGGGTCACGGTCATCTAATGACCAACCGTCATAAAGTTGACGGATATTTTGTTGATTAGCAGTCATTTCAGTTATCAGTTATCAGTATGAGTTAGTATTCACTATATCAGGAATTACCCAGCCGAACCCAGAAACACGCACCTGAGACTTTCGACTTTGGCGATAAATTAGACCAAGTAATTTAGGAGAAAGGGAATTAATTTCTCTAAAAAATATGATCATGGCAGACTTAATACCCTACATTTATAGAGTAATATATTATTAGTTGTTTGTGTAATTAATTTTATCCAGTTACTTATATCAATTCCTGGTAAAAGTTGAGAAAACCCTTCATAGCAATGTGACGGCACAACCATCAACATTGGCAGTATCTCGCAATGCTTTGAGGAATATCTCCAAAGCGCCATTTCCATCTCTCGGCATTGATTGATCGCAGTGCGGACATTTAAAATGCTTTGAGCCTCCTAAGTTTTGATGAACATGGCCACACTTTGTACAGGTTTTGGAAGTATATTCCTCAGTTACATCTATTACGGTTGCCCCTTGTTTTAAACCATGGAACTTAAGACCAGGATTTATTCTGAAATACCCAGTTTCTTTGCATAAGTCCTGATAATATTAGCCTAGGCACTCGGCTTTCAGCTTTTAAAAAAATCAAACAACTCAAGACTTAAGCAAAACCACTGTATCTAATAGGGCTACCTTATGTTGCGGACCAAAACAAAGGTCATTAACCCCTATAGATGGTGTTACGATCCAATATTTTACCTAAGTCTTGTATCTGAATTAAATGCTGATCAATATTTTCAGGAAAAAATTAGCTATTCAATAGTGGGAAATAGAAATTTTTTAGGTAGATCAAACAAACTTTTACCAAATCTAGATTGAATTTCTACATGACATTTTAATGGAGCAGTTTCAAAGTCACAAAAATAAGCAGCAATTGGTTTTTTTTTGCGTAGTTGGCATATTTGTAAGTTATAATTATATTCTCTAGCTACGCTGCCAAAATGATTGACAAATTTATAAATATCAATATATTCTTGCTTTTTCCAAGTTAATTGATTTACTACCAAAATTAACCATTTATCATCAGGGTTAATAAACCAAGCCTCAAGAAATTCAGAACCAAAGAAATCTTTAGTTAACCACAGACTAGGAATACTTGGTTTAGTTTGAGATAAAGGAGGTTTAGGTATTTCAGAAATTGAACTTTTCGGGCAGGGGAGAAAAATAACTTTAGGTGTAGCAGTTGTAGGTAGAAGGAATAAACAATAAGAAGTGAGGAATAAGGGAAAATATCGTAACAATTTTAGATTCAACATATTAATTAATTAAGTAAGAAGGCATAAAGGAAAATCTATTTCATTAAGGAACAAGCAATAAGAGTAAATATCTTGGATAAATTAGATAATTATTAATTCTTTTGATAACGCATTCCTGGTAATTGAGTCACTAATCCTAATAATTCTAATTGTAGGAGAGAACTAGAAACCTGACCTGATGATAAACCTGTTGTTTGAATGATTAAATCTAAAGCAATAGGTTTAGTAGAAATATGTTGAAAAATTTCAGCTAACATGGGTTCTAAATCTGGCATGGAAGTCTGGTTTTTATCCTCAAGTAAAGATAATTGTTCCGAATATGCTCCCACATCAATTTCTAAAGGTGGCATTGCTCCTAACATTTCTAATAATCTATCCATAGTAATCGGAATTACCTCAGCACCTTTAGTAATTAACTGTAAACAACCATGAGATTTTTGGTCATCTAAACGAGCTGGTAAAACATACACATCTCGACAAAATTCATTTGCTATATTTGCTGTAATTAAAGCACCAGATCTTTGTGGAGCTTCCATCACTAAAATTGCTCTACTTAATCCGGCAATAATTCTATTTCGTTGAGGGAAATGTTTATAATTTGGTTGAGTTCCTGCAGGATATTCACTAACAACTAACCCTTGTTTAACAACTTGTTCAGCTAAACTTTTATTTTCCCTAGGATAAACCACATTAACGCCATTTCCGAAGACAGCAATAGTTCTTCCCCCTACTTCTAAACAAGCACGATGAGCCTCTGTGTCAATTCCTGCTGCTAATCCCGAAACAATTGTAAAGCCACTTTTGGCTAAAATTGAACTTATTTTTTGAGTCCAACGACGACCATATTCGGAAGGATTTCTAGTACCGACTATTCCTACCGTGGGAGTAATACCTAGTATTTCCTGGGGGTCTACTATACCTCTATAATATAGCAGGGGCGGAGGAGTAGGAATTTCTTGCAGGAGACGGGGATAGTTTGGGTCTGCTGGTGTCCAAAAATTGGGATTTTTCTTAATGTGTTGTTTGAGGAGTTCTTCTGGGTTGATGCGTGATCGTTCTTCAACTATTTTTTCTATTTTTTGACGGCCAAAACCTGATATCTGGTCTAATTCTGTGGAAGTTGCTGTCCAAGCTCTGGCCAAAGTGTCGAATTGCTGTTTAAATTTTTGTAGTGTAATTGGACCTATACCACTGATTTTGGCCCATGCCAACCAATAGGCTCGTTCTTCTATCAATTATTTGTTCCTCTTGATCAATGATCGGTTTTGAATTTATTTTAGGCTTGGGTTAAGGTAGGAAACCCAACAACCTTAATGGTTACTTAATCCCGTAACAGCAGCAGCTAAAGTCGCTAGTCGCCGTTACACTGAACAAGCAAATCAGCAATTGTTAGTCAATTTTAGTCAAATATTGCGGGAAGTGGCATTGCGAAATTTATCTCGACAGGCGATCGCTCTCTATGGAGGTAGCAACCTAGAATTTTCTGAGTCTACTATTCTCACTTCGAGTCTCCCAAAAGCAGAAACTCAAACCCTAACAGGACTTACGCAGGTACGCTATATATAGCGTACTGTCAAAATGAAATTGAATGAAATTGTCAATACTATAATTAGTTATTTTCGGATAGATATTAAAAGTAATATATATAAAAATAAGGTTACAAAATGTTAAATTTATTTGCTAAAAATGTTTGATTATTAGATAATAATGAC
>JAKQYG010000137.1 GCA_023356515.1 Trichodesmium sp. MAG_R04
AACGGTTGATTAACATTTGGTCCATCCCAGTTTCTTCAGTGAGGACACCATAAACAACTCCCTGGTTGAGGTCAGTGGCCCTTATGCCCCAAATCTTACAGGCAAAATGAATGTTATGGCTGTCGTGGACTTTGCTTAGGTGGTAGAAACTTCCTGGTTGTTTAGGATAAGGGAGAGTATCCTTCCGACCATTGTGTTCTATGGTAATGTAACCTTCTTCAATATCTATGTTAGGAGTGCCATATTCACCCATTGTCCCCAGTTTGACCAAATGGCAATCTGGGAAGTCTGTTTTCATGGCATAAAGGATGTTGAGAGTACCCACAACATTGTTAACTTGGGTCAAAACAGCACGTTCTCTATCTATCATTGAGAAGGGAGCAGAGCGCTGCTCGCCAAAGTGGACAATTGCCTCTGGTTCAAATTGGTGCAAAGCTTTGATAAGAAAATCGTAATTCGTGATGTCCCCGATGTAAAGGTCGATGGACTTTCCTGTAATATCTTTCCAACGCTGGATGCGTTGCTGAATCGTAGCGATCGGGGTGAGCGTCTCAACTCCTAGTTGTTGGTCCCAGTGCCTACGAACTAAATTGTCCATAATACCAACTTCATACCCCTTGTTGGAAAGATAGAGGGCAGTTGCCCATCCGCAGTAGCCATCACCACCAATAACTAAAACTTTCATAGATTAATAACTTTTACTTGTGTTTTTTGGACATATTTGTGTGATTATAACGGAACTTTATGATTTTTGATTGTCTGGGCCAAAGACTTTGTTAACTGGAGATGGGTTCCCGGGTTTTTCTTGTGATATACTGGTTTACACTGGCAAGCTGGTTTATTACTTTTAATAAAGAATCTTGGCTTCTAATCTAGAACGGACAGGTTCGCAAATTACTTTGTGCCTTTCCTTGTTTTTTGTGGCTAATTTTATGGAGCGAGAAATTAAACATTCTTCTAATTGTCCTGTGTGCGGTAGTGAATCCCCAGAACTAATTTGGTCAACAAACACCAAGTTAAACGGAACTACTACACCAAGAAAAATCTATAAGTGTTCTTTATGCACTCATATGTACGCAGTTCAAAAAGGTACGCAAGTCGCTGGACTTGCTAATAAGTTCTACCTTGAAAAGTTGAGTCCTGCCCAAAAAACAAGGCATGGAAGACTTGGACATTACCTATATTACAGTAATCTTATTATGCCAGGAGATTCTATTCTTGATGTTGGTGCGGGGCGGGGAGGTTTGTCAATAGCATTGAATGAAATTAGCAAGAGATATTCTTTTGGTGTGTCTATCCATTTAGTGGAGCCGTTTGAGGAACTAAATAGATTTTTGCTGAATTTTTTTGAACAGGATTCGGTCTTTTCTGATACTTCCCAACTGAGTAAGACTTACGACTTCATAATCATGCATGAAATGCTAGAGCATGTGGAAGAACCCAAAAAACTTATTGAGGAAATATGTCCATACATTCACTCAGGAACAGTGTTTTATGTAACTGTTCCCGGTCATTGGACATCCGAGGAAAACTTAGTCGAAGCGAATAGCAAAGATTTTTCGGCTCCAGATCATATTCAGTATTATACTCTACGAAGTATTAAAACGCTTTTTGCTAAAATTGGGTTTCAACGAATTCGTCAAACTAGGATTGATGACTTTTACCCGTCTTGGGCTCAAAGACCTCTAGATTTTACGAAAAGAGACCGTTCGCTTAAAACTATTTCTGAGTGGTTGGGGAATGATGGTATGCATATTCAGCTTTTAGTTAGTGGTTTTACGGAAGAAAGGCTTGATGTGGGTTCTCGAAAACTTGAGAATCAATCTTCTTGATGTCAATCAAGAACATAACTATGCTAACAATTTCTAGTGCAATTCTAAAAGTCTGTTCTGTTACAAATACCATTTGGTATGCGAAATTACTGAATATTTTGGATTAGGTTGATGTCTGAAGGAAAAGGTATAACTAATAATTTTTTTCATAAGGTAAGAAAGTTACAGCGGGAGCAGAAATGGGAGGAAGCGATCGCTCTGTATCGAAAAGCGATCGAAGCCAATCCTAATTTTGCTTGGAGTTATTTTTTATTAGCGGAAGTTTTAGCTCAACAAGGTAGCTTAGAAGAAGCTAAACATAATTTTCAAGAGGCTATTAAGTTAAACCCTACAAATCAAATCTATCAGCAAAGGATGTCATCAGTTTTAAATACTGCCTCTCACCTCTCAGCCTCTCAAGAGAAACCTTTGATTACGGTATTTGGTTCATGTAGGGTTCACAATCCCATGATAACTTTAGTCTCACAAAAAAGGTATATCAGGTTTAACAACAAGTTACTAGCTTTTTCCCATAACACTCATGAAATTGTTCAGCAAATAAGTTTTATTCAGAATTCAACTATTCTTCCTGATGAATTAATACCATTTATTGTTAGTCCTCCTGATTTTTATAAGTATTTAGAATTACCTGTCTTTGTAGATAACGAATTAGAAAAAACCAGTGTTTTTTTTGTAGAAATTACATCCTGGAAATATGTGTTATATGATAATTACTATTTCGATAATAGTGCTTGGAGTATGTTTGAAATCTTTAAGGATAGGTTTAATTATTCTCAATCAATCATTGATTCCTACAATAAATTTAAAAACCAAGTCGAATTTGGAGTGCAAGATAGTGAGTCGTTAATAGAAGGGATGAAGTTAATCAAACAAATGCTACCAGGTAAAGTTGTATTTGTAACTCATTGTGATGTGCCGATTCCCAGTACTGGAGAGCCTATTATATCAAGACAAAAGCTAATTAATGCGGTTAGCGAAAATGCCCGATCTTTATACTTACCTTTACTGAATCCCACTTATTACATCAAAGAATTCGAGAACAAACATAATAAGCCAGCTATGAGAGATACAAACCACTACACTCCTGCTTTCAATAGTTTTCTTGCCCATTGTATGTATCAAGATTTTATAAAATAAAACTCCGATTAAAGTATATATTTACTTTGATTTATTGGACTTCTTGGAACTTTTAGAGCAAAAATATGTTAATAATTTGTGCTGGAATGGCAAGATCGGGTTCTACTTTACAATACCAAATAGTATGTGAAATTATTGAATCTTTGGGACTTGGTACGACTATGGGTTGGATGCAAGTACCCGATAAAAAATTACTAGATAATTTAGAAAATATTACATTTAGAAGTGACAAGTTTTTAGTAATTAAATCCCATGACTTCTCTATCCAAGTTCAAACCTTAGTTGAAACAGGTAAGGTAAAAGTAGTTTATATTTATAGAGACTTGCGCGATGTAGTTGTATCATTGGCAAATAAGTTTTCTAAATCTACCGAGGTCGCTATATCTAGGTTAGGTAATCAATTAAATAACTATTATTTGTGGACTGGGATAGAAAAAACAATGGTTTCTAGATATGAAAACATGACTAATGATTTGTACAATGAGGTTTTGAAAACCGCCAACTATTTAGAAGTGAAAGTTAACAGTGATTTAGCAAGAATCATATCAAATAAATTGGAACTAAACCAACAAAAACAAAGAATTAAAGAGTTAGAAAACAGTTCCCATGTTATAAAGAGTTCACTAAATGATTTTTATGACCCAGTTTCCCTATTGCACAACAACCATATTAATTCTGGCAAATGGGGACAATGGAAGGAATCTTTATCAAGAGGGCAAATAGATCGTATAGAAAATTGGGCGTTTAGCTGGTTTGTTGACAGAGATTATCCTTTATCAACTTCAAAAAAAGACGAGACAAAAAAGGGTATTGAGTATTTTAAGCAAGCCAGAAAGTTCAAGCAAGATGGTAAATTAGCAGAAGCAGCTAACTCCTACAAGCAGGCAATTATGCTGTCTCCTTGCTCTTCTTTATACCATTACAACTTGGGGGAAGTTTTTTTAAAATTGGGAAAAACAGATTATGCTATTAATGCTTATCGTCATGCTATTTATCTTAATCCCAACTCGGCTTTATCTCACAAAGGTTTAGGGGTAGCTTTGTCGCAAGCTGGAAAGTTAGATTGGGTATGTGAAATTAGTGAATATTTTGGGTTGGGTTTATGTTAGAAAAAATAGATATAACTAATAGTTTTTTTCATAAAGTTAGAAAGTTACAGCGGGATCAAAAATGGGAGGAAGCGATCGCTTTGTATCAAGAGGCTATAGCATTAAATCCCAATTTTGCTCGCTATCACCATAATTTAGGGGAGATTCTAGAGCGCTTGGGACGCATTGATGAGGCAATTGCGGCTTATAGTCAGGCAATAGAACTTAACTCTCGTTCTGCTTTGTCTCACTATAAACTGGGAATAATTTTGGCGAAAGGGGATAGATTAGACCAAAGCATAGAAGTATTGAGGGCAGGCTTAAAATTAAAACCTAGCTATCATAAATACTATAACCTATTAGGAAATCTTTTAGCTCAGAAAGGAGAATGGGAACAAGCGTTCGTCAATTATAAAAAATCAATAGAAGTAAGTGGTTTAGACCCTTTAGAAACCTTTAATTTAATTAACTATAAGAGTCAACTACTTCAAGATAAATGGGTTATTATGATGACCAAGGGCAAGCAAAAAGGGGTTTTTATGGAAATTGGTTCTACAGATGGAGTAGAACTAAATAATACTTTTTGTTTAGAAAAAATGTTTTCTTGGTCTGGTATTTGTGTAGAGCCTAATCCAGATTTTTTCAAAAAACTTTGTACAAACAGATCGGCTGTCACTCTTCCATATGCTTTTTATAAGCGATCTGGAGAAGTATTGGAATTCATCAATCATGACGTTTATGGAACAATTGCTGAATTTTGCTCGACGGATCGTCATGGTCCGAAAAGAAAAAAGTTTCTTTCTGAAAATGGAACTATTAAGGTTATAACCGCAAGTCCAGAAGATATTTTAGAGCTTTACGAATTTCCCGAAAATTTTGATTTTTTAAGTCTAGATGTAGAAGGAGCAGAACTTGACGTTTTAAAGTCTTTCAATTTATCTAAATGGCATCCTGCCCTGGCTTGCATCGAACACAACTATGTTGCTAAGAGACGGTTAGCCATCTTTCAGTTTCTTTCTAGTTACGGCTACCAACGTATAGAATGTCAGTGGGATGACTGGTACTACAATCTAGATATTCTTCAAGCCCTCAACCCAGAAATTTCTCTTAATCACTATCAACAGGTATTAAAATACTTTTGCAAACACCACAATGCTAAGTTAATTGACAATGCCAATTTTATGAGTTTAGATTAGGGAAAAAAATGCTATTTTTCCGCATCATGGCTTTTATCAATTTCTGAAGGGGAGGTGCTTAGAGAGCTATTATCTTTAGCCTGGCTTAACGATTGAAGAACTTTTAGGGCAACATCGTAAACCACAGACCAATCATAGTCGAAACTACTATTGTGGTTCGTAGGATCGGTTTCGTTAAAAATATGCTCTATAGGGACAACCATAGGCATAATTACATTTTCTCGATGGATATATTGGTTTTGGACAGTCTGACTTTTATGAAAAGCAGTATTTACCATTATGACCCCTGGTTTATTGGAAATCAATGGAAAAATAAACCCAGAGCCAAAGGTAGCAATGTAAAAATTTATAGCACTAGCAAAAATAATAGTTTCATAGATTGAACTGCCAACGGTACTATGTACTGGAATTTCTGACGGCAGTAGAGAACAAATATTATTAACGGTCTCTCGATCTCTCTCAATATTCTGCTGCTCTTTAGAGTTTTCTTCTTTACCCTCAACGGCAGTCCATCCGTCAAATACGACTCCTAAGTTAGGATAATCCAAATAAAGCTGCTTTAATAAACTTGCCACACTTTCAACTTGAGATAACCAGCACCTATTATGACTGCGAATTTGAATCAAGATTAAAGGAAAATGAGTTTTAGCTTTGTTTAGCTGTTCTAGAAAGTCTTCAGAGCATTTTTGGAAACAAGCTAGATAAATTCTTTTGGCAACATCTTCTGTTATTATAAAGTCTGAAGGAGTGAAAGTAAAATAATTATTTTTTAAGACAAATTTAAAAAGATTATACTTGTCAGCGTTCGCTGGAGCCAAACTCAGCACCTTATCTGAAGGAATCTTTGGGAAAAGCAATTCTACATTTATGTATTCCCAAGATCCAGCTAAAAAAGTGTCTATTTTACCCAACCTCTGTGTTTGTTCTAGATAACTCAATCCACTTAAATCAATAAATATATAGTGAGACACATTAGATAAAAGACCCAAAATAACCGCTGTTTTTTTCGGCGAGCCAGACTCAGTATAGGACTTAAACTCTTTCCAACAACTGACTGCGTATGCTTTAAACGTGTCAAATATTGGAGTATCATACATAAGTAACGGGCTATACCTCAGCATAATAATAGTTTCTAGTGTGGGAAAGTAGACGAAGCTTTTTTCCCAAAACCAAGGAGAACACATGACATAAAAAACCTGCTCGCCCACAAAACGGTATATTATTCTTTGGCTACTATATCCAGGTAGGTAAGGCAAAGGAAAGGATTGATTTGAACGGATAATTCTGCCAGTGCTAGGACAAGTTAAATAAATATATCCTGTTTCTGCTATTGACTGCTGAAACCATCTATCAGTCCTCTCTATGGTAGGGTTAGTTTTTACGGATAAACTTTCTTGGATAAAATCCACAGTTTTGTTATCTTCAAAGCTATTTACATAGATTTGTTCCAGTTCGGGACTGCTCTTTGTCATTAGCTCTAAATATTCTATTGATATTCCATGATCTACCAAGAACTTTTGATCGTTTGTGGTTAACTGCCATACCTTCATTAGTTTGCACTGACTTGCTTCATTAAAGTAAGCTTCTGCTGCCTCTGGTTTAATTTCAATTTGGTAAAGAGGATCGTCTTCATTCAAGCAACCTAAACCGTTTAAATATTTCCAGATTGTTTCGTAAATTTCTGTTTCTGCTTTTGGTTTTTCAGCAGCATTGAAGAAAGCAATAGCTGACTCCATTAAGCCTTTTTGAGATATAGCCATTGCTAGATCGTAATACAGTTTATTTCTGTAAGATTCTGTTTCAATTATTTCTTGATAACCGGAAACGATCCGACTTGTCATTCCATTGCGGACTAAACTAATTCCCAAATCTAAATAAGTGTTGGTTGAAATATTAGGTTTTTTTAATAATTGCTTATAAAAGTTAAAAGCTATTTCATTAGCTATCAAATTATTAGTATTTAGAGCTTGACAATAAATTTCAACAGCGTCTTGAACCTGTAAATCTTCTGATTTAGCTAATGTTTCAGCACGCTTTAATAAAGCCCCTAACTCAGTTGTGCAGACTTCTACTAAGCTAATATGTGCTTGTACACAATTGGGGTTAGCCTTCAATAGATTCTCATAGGTAGCGATCGCTTCTTGGCTCTCAATAGAGTTTTTATATCTGTTAACTAAATCTAAGAACTCTGGTGATTCTTCTATTAACTGAGGTTCTAGATTAAAAGCTTTAGACCAAGAATCAATAGCCTTGTCAAATTGTTTAAGAGTATACCAGAAATCGGCTAGTTTTTTATGAGCAATAGCTAAGTTAGGATTGATTCTCAGGGCTATCCGATAAAGGGCAATTGCTGATGGCCAATTGCCTTCTTGTTCGTATAACAAGCCTAAATTAGCGTAAAAATCGGTTAGCTCAGGATTGTCGCTGAGACCATCATTGTTCAGTTTGTCTAAGTTCATCCTTAATTTATAAGTTAAATTTATCTAGTTATTTATATCATCTATACCATACTTTTATCTACTTCTGGAGACGTCTATTTGGTAATTTTTGATTTTTCACTGATTTAGCGCTTTCTCTTCTTCAATAGTTTGGATTAAACCATCCTTAAGGCTTTTAGCAGGATACCAGCCAATTTCTCTAAGCACTTGGGTATTAGCTTGAGAAAACATAATTTCTGATTTGCGCAAAGGCAAAGCTCCAAATTTTAGCTCTGTTTGAGTATTAGCAACTGCCTTTGCTGTTTCAATAAAATCCTTTAAGGAAATAGCTTGACCAGTACCTAACTCATATTCCTCGTAGTCTGACATTATTTTGTCAGAGTTATTGAGCAGTAAAATATATGCTGATACCACATCATCAACATAAATAAAGTCTCTTTTTTGAATAGCCTCAGTTAGTTCTAACTGTGGAACATTATTTAACAACTGTTTGATTAAATAAGTAATGAATTTATGACTACTATCAAAAGGACCAAAAATATGTTCTAACCGGATATTAATAAACTTAATTTTTCCTGTTAAAGCTAACTGCTTTCCCCACTCTTGAAACTGTCTTTTGGATAAAGAATAGTTGGGTAAACTTTTGTAAGGAACATTACCTTTATTGAAAAAGGTATCAGTATTAAAAAAACTATCCGTAGCAAACTCAATACCAAGTTCTAATAGACGCAAGGGAAATAATGTATTAGCTTCAAAAATTTGACTAACACTTTCTCGATCGCGACCATAAACCGTAGCCGTATGAATTATAGTATTAATTTGGTCAAAATCTTGAAAAGGCTGTTCTATATTACAACGATCTAGATCGTAAGCAGCTAGATTTGGTAAAACATCATTAATCCTCCAGGTATTAGAAAAACTGCGCTTGAGAATAATAACCTGATATCCTTCCGCAACCAACCGCTTAACCAAATGACTCCCCAAAAATCCCGTTGCTCCAGTAACCAAAATCGTTTGTTTCATTACCTTTTATCCCTTAAAACCATAACAAAAGTCACGAATCGTCTCAGCAACATAATCTAACATCTCCTCACTCAACCCTGGATAAACCCCAATCCAAAAACAATTCTGCATCGCCGAATCAGTATTATCCAACTCTCCCACAACCCGATAATTCAAACCTTGGTACAGCGGTTGTCGCAATAAATTACCACCAAATAACAATCTCGTACCAATCCGTTTTTCCTCCAAATGAGTCACAAGTTGACGGCGAGAAAAAGGTGCGCCTTCCTTAACTGCCAAAAGAAACCCAAACCAACTTGGTTCCGAATTAGGAGTAGCTTCTGGCAACACCAAAAACTCCTGTAAATCCTTCAATTTTTCGTAGAGAAACCGAAAATTATCCCGACGTTTAGCTACAAACCCCGACAACTTATCCAACTGAGCGCAACCAACAGCAGCTTGCATATCAGTCATCTTGAGATTGTAACCCACATGAGAATAAATATATTTGTGGTCGTAACCAAA
>JAKQYG010000138.1 GCA_023356515.1 Trichodesmium sp. MAG_R04
GATGAGCCGACTTGCTACATAGAAATTAAAAGTATTGGTAGTATGAAGCCTAATCAAACCAAAGAAATGAGTCAAGATTTTTGTGAACAAATTAATAAAACTCTCGGGGTTCCTAAAAATAGAATCTATATAGAATTTTCTGATGCTCAAAGTTATCTTTGGGGTTGGAATAGTTCAACTTTTGGATAAGTTTTCCAAATTTTTTTTGGATGAAATTATAGGGGTACAAGCAAGTTACAAGTCATAAGTCAGAGGTAATTTTTTAAAGAATTTTAATAGTATTGAAACCATTCATTTTGATTCCTAGTTCCTAATAAATTTACTAGGTATTTGTAGCAAATATTGATCACCCCTAGTATCAAGATTTGTTTTGACTAATAAAATCACCTTTCTTCTGTCACTCTCAGTAACAAATGCATAGTTTTTTTTATTAAAACTCCGCCTAAATCTATCACCTAGGCGGAGTAATTTATAAAAAAACTAGCAAAAATAATACCAATTCCCAAAAATCATGGGATACTTCATCAATACTTCAACTATTAAGTAATAAGTAAAGTTCAGTAATATTTTTCAGGATTATTAGGCATTCAGCAAGAATATATTATTCGGTAAAACCCTAATATCCAAGAACATTTAAGGACATTTTTGGATTACTAATTACACCCTAAACTCAAGAAAATATAGCAATACTTTTGAAATTTAGTGTAAGACTTACTTTCAAAAAATCCTATTAGAATTATCAAAATATTTCACCCTACTTTCAACATGGAATTCTTCAACAAATTACATTCTGAATCAACTGGATGGTAAGCCAAATCATCAAGAGCTATTTTCTCAATCAAACTACCTAATCTTAATGCTTTAAGAGCTTGTTCTCCTCCAACTGAAGGTTTATTCCCTCCACCTACACAATGAACAAAATGCTCCAATTCTGCATGAAGAGGTTCAATATTGCTCGTATAAACCTTTTCAATTAAACCATCCTGACGATAAAGAACCTGGCCATAATCTGTCACATAATTTGCCGTTGTTTGACGGTGAATAAGAATTTCACTATTGAGAAAATCTGCTTCTGTCAAAGAATTTTTACAGTGGGCAACAATAGAACGAAGTTTTTTGTGTGTCACCTTACTAGCAGTTAGAGTGGCCACAATACCATTAGCAAAACCAAGAGTAGCTGTAACATAATCTAAATTTCCCGAACTAGAAGCACTACTACCACTAGCACTCATTTTCACAACTGGGGTAGGCACCAACTCTAGTAATAAATCAATATCATGGATCATCAAGTCCAATACTACAGATACATCATTAGCCCTATGAGAATAAGGACTCATCCGATGAGCTTCCAAGGCCAGTAACTCTTCAGTTTTCAGAACTTTACTCAGTTCTTGAAAAGCTGGATTAAACCTTTCTATATGACCCACCTGTAAAATTCGATTTGTTTCAGCAGCAGTATTAACCAAAAACTCTGCCTCAGAGATACTGGCAGCGATCGGCTTTTCCATTAAAACATGAACTCCCGCCTTTAAGCAGGTCATTCCTACAGCATAATGTTGAAGAGTAGGCACAGCTACGCAGACAGCATCAACATGAGGCAAAAGCTCTTGATACTCCTCAAAAAAACGAATTCCATACTTGCTAGCAGTATCTAGTCCCCTTTCAACATTGATATCTGCTACACCTACTAACTTAGTATCTTTAAGTAAACTTAGGACACGGGTATGGTGCTGTCCCATATTACCGACCCCAATTACCCCTACACGCAGCAGTTTTGTTTGACCATTTTTGGTAAAATCTGTTGAATATACTGTTGACATTCTATTTCGCACTCCTAGATTTTCCTCAAGCACACCTTTTATTAGACTAATAGGTTTGTTTTATTTAGTCTTTGCAAATTTATCTTAATTTGCTAGTTGAGGCTAGTACTATGAAATTCTATTCAGGTTTCACAATTTCACAATTTTATAGGAGTGTTGATAATAATGATTTTTGTGGAGGAAACAAACAAACTTTAATTGTAGCATATCTAATAAAAAAACATACCTTAGCTAAACAAGCTCAGGAATTAGGGAGCGGCACTAACTATACTGATTTTTTGTGTAAGTCCCGCTAATGGATATTTTCTCAGTTTTGTGGTAGAAACTGTACTTGAAGCTTGACCTAATTCTTTGTTAAAAATCATCTGATAGCATGTTTGAAGTGTAGAACCTGGGTTAAAAAAATTGTAATGATAAATATTTTCTCCTCAGTTACAAGCTAATTTTTTTGCTAAGAGGATTAGTCGTTAAAAAAATTCAGTTATTAAAAAATTCAGTTATTTCTATGAATATAATAGTAATTAAAATAGGTACTTCTAGCCTGACTAATTCAGAGACCGGAAGTTTAGCCTTATCCACAATTTCTAGTTTAATTGAAACTATTATCAATCTACGCCGGCAGGGACATCAAATCGTTTTAGTATCTTCTGGAGCTGTTGGTATAGGTTGTGATATGTTAGGACTAACTGAAAAACCCCAGAATATTTCCATGAAGCAAGCAATAGCAGCAGTGGGTCAAGGGCGACTGATGCGTATTTATGATGACTTGTTTTCATCTTTGCAACAGACAACGGCACAAATTTTACTAACTAGAAGTGACCTATCACGACGTAGTAGTTATGTCAATATATATAATACATTTCAACAACTTTTGCGACTGGGGGTAGTCCCAATAGTCAATGAAAATGATACTACTGCTATTGAAGAACTAAATTTTGGGGATAATGATACTCTCTCAGCTTTAGTTGCCTGTCTAGTAGATGCTAATTGGTTATTTATACTAACTGATGTCGATAGATTATACTTAAGCGATCCCAGAAATAATCCAGATGCTTTACCTGTGAGCTTAGTAGAGCGAATGGAAGAACTCGAAGAACTTCAAGTTCAAGCTGGAAATTCTTTTAGTGGACGAGGAACTGGCGGAATGATTACAAAAATTGGGGCTGCTAAAATTGCTACTGCTTCTGGAGTCCGAACTGTAATCACTAATGGTAAAGTGCCTACTAATATACAAAAAATCCTTAATGGAGAATCTATTGGTACTAGATTTGAACCTCAATCACAACAAGTCAAGGCTCGCAAAAATTGGATTGCCAATGTTTTAGTTCCAGCAGGCCAACTATATCTAGACCAGGGTGCAGTTAAGGCCATTTTTGAGTCTGGTAAATCTTTATTAGCTACCGGCATTACTAAAATAGAAGGGCAGTTTAATTCATCAGATGCTGTAAAACTATGCAATGAAGAAGGTAGGGAAATAGCTAGAGGACTTGTGAACTACAGTCATATTGAATTGCAAAAAATTCTAGGTTGTCGCTCAGAAAATATACCTGATATCCTCGGCTATGAGGGATATGAAACAGTTGTGCATAGAAATAATCTTTTGATTATAAATTAAATCATTGTTTCTGGTGCGGCTATATCAGAACCTACAACTAGACTACCTATAGTAGATTTTAATCCTGGTACTTGAGTAGTTTCTAAATGCCTATCTGAATGCGTAACTGAATTAGCAGGTTCTATTGTATTCCGAATCAGATTTGCTTTGGGACTTGGTTGTTGAGATATCCAATTTAGTCCGCCTACTGCTCCGGCTATTAAAGTTGCATAACCTACATATAAGTAAGCTGGATGTAGATAAAATCTAAAGTCTTTATTAGACTCAGACCAAGATGCAATTAAACCTTGAAGTGAATTGGAAATAGGTAAGGCTGTTGCTAAAGTTGCTCCATCAAATCCTAAAGCATTGCCAAGACGAAAGATGAATCCCCGAAGATATACATCTTCTGGCAATTTTTCTATCTCACCTTTTTCTATTGCTTCTATATAATGAAGTGGCACAAAGGTTTGTTTATGAATTTGTCTCATTGATAAACAACGCATTGTTCTTGCTTTTTGTAGTTTTTCTCCTATTTCTTGCAGATATGTATTTCTTTTCTCAAGTTCTAAAGCTGCTTTTTCTGCTTTTGTTGGCTTTTTTTTCCATTTTAGTAGATTATTTTGTGGTTCAAACTCTTGAGAAGAATTATGCTTATTTTCTAAGAAATTAGCATCTGTATTATCGGAATTTCTAGATAAGACAATTGATTTATTTGAAGTTTCTAGTTCTATGGTAGTGGTTAGGTTTTTACTCATGTTTTTTTGAGCCTGATTTTTATTTTTGGGGATTAGTTTTTCCTGTTTCAAGTTTCTAAACAGAAGATAGTTAACATAGTAAGTAATCTAAATAATTTATTCTGTGAGTTAGTATTGATTCCGGATTAATAACTAAAAGTTGTATAATTACCCAAATACCTTATTAGGCAAGGATTTTAAATTTTGTAAATCTCTGCTTATTAAAGTGGGTTTTGTATTGTCCCAAATAAAAAAAAGGTTTTACTAAAACACTGAGTTTAAAGCCTGCCCCTTTTAGGGGGATTTTGCTTAGTTTAACCATAGATGGCAACCTACTGCTCAAGTATGTTCATGTTGTGGTTTTCGTGGAGGCAAATTAGACCTTTCAGGGGCGAGAATAGGAATGCCTTAATTGCGGTACAAAACACAACCGTGATACGAATACAGGAATAAACATATTAGTCGCGGGCGGGCAGTCCGAGACACTAAATGGACGTGGAGGCAGGGGTAAGACTACTGCCAAAGTAGCAGCCGCCGATAAGACTTAACCCACCTTGAACCTATAGAGCTATCTTTAATTTGATTTAGATAACTATTAGGTGGATAGGAATCTTTGCCCCTTTAGACCGCAGAGGATGTCAAAGAAAAGAAGGAAGTAACTAGGGAGGTTCTATATAATTTCCCTAGGCTGTAGGGAATGAGGATATCGAAGCTAAAAAACTATTGTTAACTTGGCTACTTGTAAAGCCGATCAAGCAAAAATAGCCCTACTACAATTCCAATAAAGTGAGCTACAATTATGTGAGTGTTACCCAATACTATAAAAATATCTAGTGTAAATTTTTCTAGTTCTGTAGGGTTAAACATAAACGATCCACTAACTAATGATTTGCCTAATAAAATACCTCCAATTGCTTCTGCTCCTAATAAGGCTAGAGTTATCCCCACCAAGTTAGTAATTAAAGTTCTTTTTACTTGTTTAGTTGTATCTCCTCTGCTTGGCCTTAAAGAAGGTTTATCCGAGCGCAATTGCCTTGCTAGGCGAGTGTAACGAAATGACAAGAAGGCACTAAATCCTAGTACAGCAAGGCCACAAACTGCAAAAAATAATCCACCTCCTGTACCTGTTCCAGTCTTTTGACCTAGTATACCTACAGCAAAAAGAAAAATCATACTTGAAACTATCCCCAGCACAAGTTGTACCCAAAAGCAAATCCAACCCCCTAATCGGAGGGCTTTAGCTACTTGTTCAACTGCCGGTGATAAGGAAGAAGAGGAGTCTGGTGAATTTGACATACTTACCAAATTTTTCGGTTAAAACTCTAATTCTAGAGCTTCTCGATGCTCTAGCTACAATTTTTGCATACAAGTATAGTTGACACTAAGTCAACTTCTTTTGTAAAATATATTTAAGAATTGTAAAGAAACAACTCTCTTTGCAAACACTATGTTTAAAATTTAAGGCTAATTAATGATGACACAACCACAACCTACTACTATACCTAACTTGGAGGAGCCAAAATTCGGTTTTAACCAATACGCAGAACGTCTGAATGGTAGAGCAGCGATGATTGGTTTTGTCTTGACCTTAGCAATAGAATACTTGACTGGCCAAGGTCTGCTTTCTTGGTTAGGTTTGAATTAGGATACGACAATATGTACTTAAGGCTTGCTATTAAACAGCAAAGCATTAACATCTCAAGGTGTAATCACTTTTTGGACTCCTTGAAAAAGTGCCTAGCTTTAGGTCCTTAAAGCTCTAAAAGTCAACATTATGGGCCTTAGGCAAGCTATGTTAGAAAAATAAGGGGAAAATGCAGCCAATTGGTAAATAATGGCCCTTGCCTATTCCCCATTCCCAACCCTGACTCATAAGACTTATTCTAGTTATTGAGATTATATCATCTGATCCCTAAAAGCTCATTTGTAAACTTAGCTTAGAGTCTCATATTGCCTAGCTTTTACTCATTGGGGCAATATTTAGACAATAACTGACAAAATCTAAGCATATCCAGGAATTTAGCCTCCTAATATTTATTTACTTTATAAATTAGCTATAAGTCAATACCTATCTTTATTGTGAACTAGTTTGAGTTTTAAATCTCTCTCTACATCTACTGTAGGGTTAAACTTTAACCATTCACGACTTATGTAAAATATTACATCATAGACTAGCTGTAGAGGATAGTAATTATTGGTGCTGCGTAAAATGAAACGCCCCTACTAGATTATGGTGGTTCTATGCAATCCCAATTCTTAAAAACTTTGCTATACTTATATTTTATATTTATAAATGCTATTTATTGATTGACGCAATTTTATTTTTAACTAACCCCTGTAATTTATCCAGTTATTTTCAACACTTTCTAAGAGTAGCATTACTTTCGACAAGTGTTATAAGCCCTGTGTTATTGTATTGTGATTAGTACATAGTTTTCAGGTAATTGCTTAATCCATATAGTTTATAATTATAAACTTACATAATTTAAGATTAAGGGAGTGAGACTTTAAGCTTCATTATCCTTAAGTTAAAATAAATTAAAGTACACTAAGTACACGAAAAGTCTAGGTCATATCAAATTAAACTTATGATGAACGCTTTGTGGCTAAAAATTCTAAGAACAGCTTATCGAAAAGATCCAGTAGTAAGCTTTGTAGTGACAATGGGAGCTGTTGATGCTGTAATTGGAGGTGCCGAAGCAAGTTGGTCTTTATTTGGTTTAGGAATGGGAACTATAGGAATGGCCATTATATTACGTCTCTTGTTGCTTAACCGTTCTCATATTGAACAAGCTACTGCTATTCCAGAATATTACTTACCCCCTAATTCATCCCGTCTAAAACTACCAAATCTAAGTCGAAATCAAAAATATCTTCCTTAAATCAGAAAGAATTTATGGCCCGTAAAAATAGTTAAGCAGCTTTCAATAAATAGGGTTTGCTCGTTAAGCCTTTTTAGGGAGTAGTAAATATGGAGTAGATAGTCAGGAGTTAGGGAGACTTAAACAAAAAAAGCAGTAAAAAGTAGGGTCAAATATAGATTTTCATAGGCTTTTATGTCGAAAAGGTATGATTTATTTATTACCAAGGGTTCTAGCCATTTTTAAAGTTTTGATGTAATTTCCTTGCCTAGGGTGACTATCAAGCATTTTTCTACCCAGAAAATGTTTAAGTCCCATTAGGAGAAATGGCAATTACAGAGAAGGTGGTAGTAAGAATTGCTCCTTGATTTTCCTGTCATGGTCAAGCCGGAGTCCTTAAACCCATTATCTAAAGCACTACCTAAAAGCCAGAAATTTTTCTTGCCTAAGTCAGACTAAAGCATTTATATGTCAATGGTTTGATATTTCATCAGCAAGCCCTAAATAAAAAAAAGGTTGACGAACTTTTTAATTTGCTAACATATACTCATATAAGCAAACAAAAACTATATGAGTGATGTTCCACAAATGAAGGCAGAAGAAATACCTGACTTACACCCAAATAAATTACGCACGCTATGGAGATGAAGGCAAAATCAAAATAATTAAAAATGAAGCAGGGCAAAGATTGTACCAAGCAAAATCCTAAATCTAGAGAGCAACTAGAGCTTCCAGCAAAAGTGTGGCAGAGAAATCTTCTACCACATTGGGAGATACCCCCTCAGTAAGTTAATCTTGCCGTGCATTGTTAACAATTATAAGAAAAATACTATAGCAATGAGCACTCAAATCTTAACATATTACTATCGTACTTAAAAGTAGTACAAATCTGTGCTTCTATTACCAATACTTTATATGTATTATGTTAGTAGCATTCTGTATTATACAGACATGCCAGGGCATATCACTATATCGGAACAGTTATCCCTTTTTCTTGACTATTTAAGTTTTTTCTAAGCATGTGTTGCTGCTTTCTTATTTGTCTTGATCTTGCAGTTCCCCCTTTCCCTTTAATATTCCTCCCTTGTTTACGGGGAGATTCCCATCTTTTTAAATGATCTACCATATCCTCATCATTTAGTATAAAAAAGAATACTATGGGCAGAGAGAGACTCGAACTCTCACGACCGAAATCGCCACATTTTGAGTGTGGTGCGTCTACCAATTTCGCCACCCGCCCTTACTTTTATTATTATACACATCTTTTGCTAAATTTTGCAAGATATCCTGATATTTTTTGCTACTTGCCCATCTGTCTATTTCTTTAGCCCTCAATACAGGCAACGGATGAGTTAGTTGAGCTGTTTGGACCTCCCTTAATACTTCACCCAATTCTGTATTACTAAATTCATTGTAAGCTCTTGCCTGAGCTAAAAAAGCATCAACATTAAGTTGAGGTGATATTGTTGGAGAACCACCAGCTAATTTCATCAAAACTGATACAACTATTTGAGGATCTTGTGTGGCCAATAGTGCTGCACGATCGCAACTCAATTCGGCACATCTCAACCATTCTAGTATTTTGCTTTGTAAGCTTTGAGCTATCATACCACCCCATGCCGAAATTTGTCCAGCGGCAAGTATAATTAAATTACCCAAGGTTAGATATACTCCATGCTCACATTTGAGATGTCCTAGTTCGTGACCTAATACTGCTTGGGTTTCTTCTAAGTTGAGCAACTCTATTAAAGATGTATGAACAACAATAAAGGGTCGCTTTCCTCGCATAGCAAATGTATAAGCATTAGGAACAGGATGTTGACGAACATATAATTGGGGTGGTTCTATATCAAGTGCTTGACATGCATCTAATAGTGTTTTGTTTAAATTTGGGAGTTGTACTTCACTCACTAGAACACTAGAAGTAATATTTTCCATATGGAAAAATTGCTCACCTAAAGGACCTAACAACTGTCTAACTAACAAGTCTATACCAGGAAGTTGCTTCAAAGCATTTGTTGCCTCTAAATCCAAGGGATGACGAAAATGATTTGCATTTAAA
>JAKQYG010000139.1 GCA_023356515.1 Trichodesmium sp. MAG_R04
TCCATTCATAGCAAACTTCATATTACCAGTTCCCGACGCTTCTTTGCCAGCAGTAGAAATTTGCTCTGATAAGTCAGCAGCAGGATAAATTAACTGACCTAATGAAGCATTAAAGTTAGGCAAGAAAACGACTTTCAAGCGACCATGGACATCAGGGTCGTTATTAACTACATCAGCAATAGCATTAGTCAACTTAATAATTAACTTAGCCATATAGTAACCAGGAGCTGCCTTGCCACCAAAAATGAATGTGCGAGGTTGAATATCAATACTAGGATTTTGCTTAATGCGGTTGTAAAGAGTAATAATATGGAATAAATCCAAATGTTGACGTTTATACTCATGGATACGTTTGACTTGAATATCAAACAGAGAATTCGTATCCACTTCTATCCGATTAGACTTTAAAATGTACTCTGCCAGCTTAACTTTATTATCCTGCTTAATTTGTCGCCAACGTTGACAAAATTTTACATCATCAACATATTTTTCTAGTTGCCTTAGTTGATCTAAATTTCGCAACCAACTATCTCCTAATTTCTCAGAAAACAAGGCAGAAAGTTTAGGATTACTTAATAAAATCCAACGACGGGAAGTCACTCCATTAGTTTTATTTAGAAACTTTTCTGGGAAAAGTTTGTAGAAATCTTTGAGTACACCTTTTTTGAGCAATTCTGTGTGTAAAGCTGCTACCCCATTGACTGCATGACTGCCTATAGTCGCTAAATTAGCCATCCTCACAGCTTTTTCTGGAGTTTCCTCAATTATAGATACACGAGAGATTAATTCCTGATCTTTGGGATACCAAGTTTGTATTTGCTCTATGAAGCGGTGATTAATTTCATAGATAATCTCTAAGTGGCGAGGTAACAGACTACCAAACAAACTAATTCCCCAACGTTCTAAAGCTTCTGGTAGTAAGGTATGGTTAGTATAAGCAAAAGTATTTTGCGTGATATGCCAAGCACGCTCCCAGTCAAGGTCATACTCATCAATAAACAATCGCATCATTTCCGCAATAGCAACAGCAGGGTGAGTATCATTTAACTGAATTGCTGTTTTATCACTTAAGTTATCTAAGTTTTGGTTGTTGAGCAAATGCCTACGAATGATATCTTGCAAAGCACAGGAAACAAAGAAATATTGCTGTTTGAGCCTAAGTTCTTTACCTTGGGGAGTATTATCATTAGGATAGAGAACTTTTGATATAGTCTCCGAACTCATTTTTTCCGCTACTGCACCATCGTAGTTTCCAGAATTGAACTCTTCAAACTTAAAATCTACACTAGCTTCTGCACGCCACAGACGTAACGGATTAACTGTATTCACTTTATAGCCAGGAACAGGAGTGTCATAGGGGATACCAATGACAGTTTCTCCTGGGACCCATGTTACCCGATAATGACCTTTTTCATCATGATATCTTTCTGTACTACCACCAAACTTGACTTCTACCTGTTCTGCTGGACGAGCTATTTCCCAGGGGTTACCAAAGCGCAGCCACTTATCTGGAATTTCTGCTTGCCATCCATCCTGTATAGTTTGGGTGAAAATGCCAAACTCATAGCGAATACCATGACCCATAGCAGGAATTTCAAGGGTAGCTAGAGAGTCCAAAAAACAAGCGGCTAGTCTACCCAAACCCCCATTTCCTAGTCCAGGATCGTCTTCTTGTTCTAGTAATTCATCTAAGTTAAGTCCAGATTCGTTAACTGCTTGACGAATCTTTTCATATATGCCTAGGTTAATTAAACTATTACCTAGATGACGACCCATGAGAAATTCTGCCGACAGGTAGTAGACTACTTTCACATCTTTCTCATTATAGGTACGAATTGTAGCAAGAAAGCGTTGTAGCAAGCGATCGCGTATCGTATAAGCTAAAGCACGGTAAAAATCTTCTTTTTTTGCCATTGACTCATAAGTCCCTTGCAGATAAAACAGGTTATCAGCTAGGGCACGTCTCAGAGTAGCTATACTCATACCTGTGCGATCATCTTCTACCTGAATTTTATTTTTAGCAGTGGGGTTGATGGGTTGATTCATTAACGCTCCTAAATTTTACAGTCATCAATTTTCTTTCAATAGAAAGGTGGTTAGACTAATTATAGCAATCCTATTTTATTTGTGTTCAAAATTTCACCACTTTTTGGGAATAGATTTGGAGGCAATGAGTAAGAGTTTCGGAGCTTAGTCCTTATTTAATTGTCACTGGAGTTTAGACTAAATAGTTGAAAATATAATCCAAGAAAGGATTCAAAAAAAATTAAACAATGAACAGATTTTAGATTAATTTGAAGATTTAGGCAATTTTTTACTTTATTCAATACTAAATAGTATTACTCATCTTCCTTCATTGTAAGGAAAACTAAGGATTGGTTACATTTTCGACAAGTATCTCATGAAAAATTATCACCAATTCGAGTTCAACGATTAGACTCACCCCAAAGTAAGCCCCTGTGGTTAGCTTGGAAAGGTGAAGAAATTCCCACTTTCATAGAATTAGTTTTCCATCTGCGTCACTTTACGATTGAACATTGGTATCGCTTTTGTAAACCAAGGTTGCATTGGACTTTACCTAACTTTGGTACTAAAGAGTAATGTGATAGATGGAGTAATGTATAGTATTCGGCACAACTGTTAAGACACTTTCTTGTTGCCAGTTGCCTATTTCCTGTTGGATTTCAATCAAAATAGGATGTCCTAGCCGATATGTCCGTTACTATAATGCTCATCATGACTTGGGAGTAATGGTTAGCTCGTGAGGTGGTTATAGATGGTCCCTTACCGAAAAATTGGGTTTAAAGCCTGGCCCATAAGCGGGGGACTTTTTAGTTGATTTTTTTTCACTGGTCTAGTCCTTGTTAGTTTTTAGTTCACAGGAAATATATTATACCATTTCTCCATGAAGTTGCGCTGAATAAAAGATAATAACTATCAGTAAAATTCAAGTCTGGGTCAGAATATTAAGAATTATTAAGTGCATTGTTACAGAGAAATGGTATTAGTCGCGGGTGGGCATACCGAGACAAAAAACGGACGGGTCGGCAAGTGTAAGACTACTGCCAAATAGAAAAATGGTTATTGATAAAATTTATTGATATTGATTTCTATAATGAAGGTTTTTCGTATAAGTCTCTTTGAAAATATAAATCTAAATAAAGATATATGAAGATCTGCGGAATGTCGGATAAAGGATAAAATCTTTATTTGTCAATGTTTTGATATTTAATCAGCAAACTCTAACTAATAACTGAACTCCATTGGTGTCCCATCCCCGGAAAAGACGAAACTCCCCCAATAATAAGGATGTTGATATTTTTCACCTTTTAACCAATCTCGCTGAATTTCCAGTAAAGCATCCCGGCGTCCTTTTCCTGCTTTTAATCTTTGATAATAAGCTGCCATTAAATCTTTTGTCGCATTATCTCCTACTTTCCACAGACTAATCATTTGACTTTCACTCTCTGCAATTACAAAAGCACGACGTAACCCATAAATACCTTCCCACGCACTAATATTCCCTTTTCCTGTATCGTAAGCTGATAATACCACTAATTGAGTGCCGACAAGATTTAAGAAGGTAGCTTCATAAGCAGTAAAAATTCCATCATCTCCTTCACTGTGTTGTTGTTCCACCCTGGCAAACACTAATCCAGAAAGAAATAAGGGGTTATAAATATCCGTTGAGTTTTCTGATGTAGGTTTGGATAAAAAGAATCCATGAGTAGCAATATGGAGGAAGTTAGGATTTTTAATTTGTTTGAGAGCATTTTCTGTGGCTGTGGTTTTGGTTAAAATTAGAGCTTCCGGGAATAGTTGACCCATGGTTTCTGCTTCTTGTTGTGTGCCTCCTAGAAGTGGAAATACCTGATCAGATAAGCCTATAGAAGGATAATTGTCAAGATCAACTTCTCCGTGTTCTTCATATTTAGGGTTAGCCATGATTAGGGGTATTTGTCGGTTATTTTTGGGCTTTTGTTGCAATAAGTCTCGACCAGAAGTGAGATAGGTAATTTGATAATTTTCGACTAAATATTGGTTATTCTCATCTACTAGTACTTCAAAGGGAAGTAGGTTGAGGGCAGCATCAGGAGATAAAAGAAGGGTTTTAGTATCTCCTAATAATTGGCGTACAGGTTCCATTACCATTTGGTCGAGTTCCCTAGCAGAGCGTTTTAGTTGTTCGAGAGAAACATTGGAATTCCGGAGGTATGTACGTAATTTTCCTACCGTTTTGTCGATAGGTTCTGCTGCTCCTAAATCAATAGCTTGGGGTTTGCCTGTTTTATAGAGAATATAAGCAGCATAGCGGGGTTTCCCAAAGCGTTTATCTTTAGATGCTTTAGGATTAAAAGGTTCATAGCGTATTAATTCTACTAAAGTAGTATTAGCAGGAATTTGTTGTTGAATTTTTTTGAGGTTAATGGATTGAGATAAATTACGAAATTCAGTACTACGACGTCTTAGGTTGCTGCCAAGTTCTTTCACTTCTTTTTTCACGTTACTCAGTAGTTGACGGTAAACCTCCAGGGAAGGAAAATCTTCAGGTTTCTTGAAAACGAGGTTAGAGAGTTGAGTGCGTTTAGCCATAAGTTGACTCAACAATTCTTGAGTTTCAGGATCATCACTGCGATGGCGAAGAATTTGCAAGCGGTTTGTGAGAACATCGAGAATGCGCCCTTTCCGCTCAAAGATAGTTTTAATTGCTAGACGAGTCGCTTCTGAGTTATTGGGTGCAAATTGAAGGTTGAAAGAAATAGCTATATTCGTTGTTCCTGAAATTGTTCTCATGTAATCCCATTTCTGGCGTTCATTCCCTGCTATTAAATTTTCAGAGATATTATATTCTTCAACTGCAAGTCCTTGGCTTAACAATTTCATAGCGCGAGTTGTATTGCCTTCTAAGCTATAAAGTTCTGACAAATTGTTCAGACTTTCTGCTACATTTTGGTGATTACCTCCTAATTTTTCCTTCCAGATAGCTAAAGAATTTTGCATAAGAGGTGTAGCTTTCTTGTATCTCTCTTGAGATCTATAAAGTTCTGCCAGATTGTTCAGGCTCGTTGCTTTCAATAAGTAATTATCCCCTAATTTTTCTTTGATGATCGCTAAGGACTGTTGATAGAGGGGTTCAGCTTCCGTGTATCTCCCTTGTGAGGAGTAAAGTCCTGCCAAATTGTTCAGACTCCCTGCAACATAGGGGTGATTATTTCCTAATTTTTCTTTGATGATCGCTAAGGACTTTTGGTAGAGAGGTTCAGCTTTCGTGTATCTTCCTTGTAAGAAGTAAAGTCTTGCCAGATTGTTCAGGCTCCCTGCAACATCAGGGTGGTTGTCTCCTAATTTTTCCTTTCTGATAGCTAAAGACTCTTGATAGAGGGGTTCAGCTTCCTTGTATCTCCCTCGAGATTCGTAAAACAATCCCAGATTATTTAGAGTCGCTACTACATCAGGGTGATTGTCTCCTGATTTTTTCTTATCGATAGCTAAAGATTCTTGCATAAGGACTTCAGCTTCCTTGTATCTTCCTTGATTTTTGTAAAGTGCTGCCAAATTATTCAGACTCTGTGCTACGTCAGGGTGATTATCTCCTAATTTTTCTTTGATGATCACTAAAGACTGTTGGTAGAGGGGCTCGGCTTTTGTGTATTTCCCTTGTGAGGAATAAAGTGCTGCCAAATTATTCAGACTTGTTGCTACATTGGGGTGATTATTTCCTAATTTTTCCTTGTCGATAACTAAGGACTGTTGATAGAGAGGTTCAGCTTCCATGTATCTTCCTTGGTATTTGTAAAGTGCTGCCAGATTGTTCAAAATCGTTGCTACATCCGGGTGATTGTTCCCAAGCACATTTTTACCAATCTTTAATGCTTTTTCTGCCAAGGGAATAGCTTCAGCATACTTGGCCTGCTGATACAACTGAACAACCTGTTGAGTTAACCTCTCTGCCTCTTCCAACTTATCTTCCTCTGAAACCTGAGACATTGGCTGTTCCACTCTTGGAATTTGCATCCATATCCAAATTCCCATCATTCCTACAAGAATAATAATAGATAATACCGATAATTTTATAACATTGTTTTTCATTATTAATTTTTCTCCAGGCTCCAAGTTTCCATCATCAAGAATTTGGGTTTTATTTGTTTATCTTTCCCAGTCTTCTATCTTAATTTTAAAGAACTGCAAAGATGATATAATGTAATACTGAAATTTTTGGTTTGTAACCAAATATGTTCAACAGGATTTTGCTCCAGAGTATTTGGAGCAAATTTTTTACAATTTATCAACCATTCTTCTTCTGATAAATCTTGATTAGTAGTAGAAAAATTACCTCTAAATATTAGAGAGTGGAATTGTCCTGAGATAATCAGCATAAATCAGAACATACAGAGGATTTCGCTTTTGTGAGGTACACTTAAGGGTTCAAGATGCCCACACCACAATATTTCCATAATTTATCCTGTATCTCATTTGCCCCAAATATGCTGTAAATGCACAATTAATCAACATTTTGGCTGAGGGACTGGCAGTGTTAGTTTATGGAGGGACCGTAAGACCGGAAGGGAGTAAATCTCAAAAGGTGGGTGCTATTAAAGCAAACCCCTAACAATAATGCTAGGGAATTCTGCCCTGTCTCGCAAGAGAAGCTTCGGGAGGATGTCAATCTTTTAATAATCAATAGGTAAACCATAATATTCAAGAGTAGAAACATCCTGAATAATATTTTGAATAGAAGTATCTACTTGAATTTGACCACACTGCAAAATTAAAGCACGTTCAGTTACTTTACTAACCCAGTTTAAATCATGGGAAGCAATTAGAATAATTTGCACTGGTAATTGTAAAATAATTTTGGCTAAATTACGTCGCCATAAAGGGTCAAGGCCATTGGTCGGTTCATCTAATATTAAAATGTCTGGTTTTAATGCTAAAACCGCTGCTAAAGCTGCCAATCTTTTTTGGCCTCCAGAAAGTTCATAAACAGAACGATTTGCATATTTTTCTAAACCAAATTTTACTAACAAATTCTCAGCAATTTCTTTAGCAGTTTCTAAGGATAAACCATAGTTGAGCGGACCAAAAGTTATATCTTCTAAAATAGTAGGCATAAATAATTGGTCATCAGGATTTTGGAAACAAAAACCGATCTGACTACGCACTTGGGATAAAGTTTTTTGTTGCAGGAGAATTCCTTGAATCCAAATTTCACCAGATAAAGGTTTTTTTAACCCTACTAAAGTTTCCATAAAAGTGCTTTTCCCTGTACCTGTAGACCCCAATAAAGCTACTCTTTCTCCTGGTTTAATTGTCAATGAAAGATTGCATAAAATAGGTTCATTTTGAGGATATTGAAATAATACATCTTTGGCATAGACTCCAGCTTTTGATTTATCCTCTTGCATTTGATAAATAACTAATTATTAAAATAGGAATAGGATCTTTTAACTGCTGAAAAGTATTCAGCACCTACACCAAACTACTTATACCAATTTCATAAACTTAGACTACACTGCTTGTCTTAATATTTATCAAATGTTGACATATGATGTGTAGCCATACTTAAGGAAA
This sequence comes from Trichodesmium sp. MAG_R04, assembly GCA_023356515.1. Lineage (GTDB taxonomy): Bacteria > Cyanobacteriota > Cyanobacteriia > Cyanobacteriales > Microcoleaceae > Trichodesmium. The sequence goes on from JAKQYG010000139.1 coordinate 7,573, forward strand.
TTGGTATTACCTACTCTAGTTTAACGTGAAGTATATATTATAAGGAGTTTAGTCTGATAAAATGTACGATTAATTTTGTGTACCTGCTTACATACTAGGTTTAGGAAATATTATAGCAATTTTCATTTTAATCGGGTTTAATAAGCATTTGGGCATTTAAACGACTTATTCTTGTATACCTATACCCCATTGAGAGAAAAAAACTTCTAAGTTCTAAGTTCTAAATTATAACTTACTGATACGCATTTTAAATGAGTATTTAGCTTATTTACGTTTACTACTCTTGGCGAACAGCTTTTTTTTCTGAAGGCATAAACACATTTGTTATATAGCAATCCTATTTTGTTCCTGGCAAAAATCCTACTACTTTTTAGAGAAAAGGGAAAAGAAAATAGGTAAGAGTTTCAAAATTTTTATTTACTTTTTGATTTGTCGCAACCTATTTAGGATTGCTATAGATAACAAGGGTTTTTAGATATACTTTCCCCAAATGGAATAACTTTCATTACTTTCAAATCTAACTAAAAAATATTTCTATAATGATAAAACTAACAGCAATTATCAAAGATATAAATAAATATATTACATCAAAGCTAAATTTAAAACTATTTATGGAAGTAGAATATATGGTATGACTTTCATTATTGAATAGATTGCCATAACCACGCAATAACATTGCTTGATAAACTCGCTCTGATTGTTGATAGCTTCGTACTAAAAGACCGCCAATAAGAGCAGCATAAACTGATAAATTTCTCCCACTAATTTTGCTCATTTGAAAACCTCGTAATCTAGTAGATTTTAGCATCATGTTAAGTTGCTTAGATAGTTCAAAAATATAACGATAAGATAACATCAACATGTCCGTAATAATTGGAGAAATTCCTAGGTTTCTCATTCCTTTTACAGTTGTTAAAAATGAACTTGTACCAAATAAAATTAAACAAGTAGTCATAATAGAAAAAAAACGACTAACAATTAATATAACTGCTAAACATCCTTCTTGGCGAATTATCAAAAATCCGAATTGCCAAACAATAGTTTTACCAGATAGAAAAGGTAATAAAAGGATTACGCCTAACAAAAAAAATCCTGGATAACGTAAACTATTAGTTAAAAATGATAGAGGTAGTTTTGAGATTCCATAAAGCGTAATGGTTAGGAACAACATTAATGGAATTAAATACCAACTATTAACTGTAGCGAAGGCAAACATTAATGAGATTAAACCAATAAGTTTATATCTTACATCCCATCTATGTATTGGGGAATTTAAATTAGCATATTCATCTAGGGGAAATTTCATTATTATAACAGTTCTAATTACTTAATTGTCTAATACCAATTCTCTATGAAGCTGCGCTTAATATAAATTAATAATATACAATAGTTGAAGAAAATCATAGAGCGATCGCGTTCGATAAATACTCTATGAAGTTGCGCTTAATATTGCTT
>JAKQYG010000014.1 GCA_023356515.1 Trichodesmium sp. MAG_R04
GGGAGAAATTGAACAATGTACCTATAATTTTGAAGCATCTAATCCTGAATTTTTGTTTACTTTATTTGGTCTTTATGAACAAGAAGCCAAACAACTCATAAAACGAGAATTAGTCTTACCTAGTTTAGATTATGTGCTCAAATGTTCCCACAGTTTTAACTTACTTGATGCCAGAGGAGTAATTTCTGTCACCGAACGCACTCGTTATATTGGCAGAATTCGTAACTTAGCGCGGCAAGTAGGTCAACTTTACTTACAACAACGGAAAAATCTTAACTTTCCATTGCTGAAAGAAACTGTGGAAGCAGCGTAAACTTACTGAAAACAGAAACCAGGTTGATCCAGAAAATTTCGTGAGGGCAAACAAAAAATCAGGTCAATAAACCCGGTTTTTTTGTTTGGATAGGTAAGTTCCCATTTTTGGACTGGTTCAGTAGTATTGGCATTGCTAGGAGCTAACGGTTTTATTTCCCTGACAAAGTTTGGTGAAAATAGAGTAGCATTCCGTACTACTCAGGCTTACTTGGGTAGCATCGCACTGTGTATTATGTTCATTCATGCAGTGCTAGGTTTAAGACTAGGTTTAACTATCTAAATGGGGCTAAAGCCTAACTACAAAAAATGAATCAAGCTGTAGCGAACGTCATCTGTCTAGCTTATATAATAGGGCTAATATCTACTATTGTACCTTGGGGTATATATGCTGGACTAACTATAGGACTAGTATTAGCAATTATTGTACAACAAATATACCGACAAAATTTACGCAGATCAACTAGAGAAATTAAAGCTTCTCAGCAGAAAATAAGTTCTGAAGAATCACTCAGAAGTGGTCAATTTCTAGATTCACTTACCAAAAGAACTAGAAGATCCCTGCTAAATTCAAATTGGTTGTGGATAACTGCTGGAGCGATCGCTCTCCTCGCTAGTATTTATCTTCAACTTCGAGTACCCCAACCTACAGCAAGGGATATTAGTAATATTATTCCAATTGATGGAGCATCTCAACAACAAGTAATTATTGTTCGAGGAAAAGTTCTTTCTCTTCCTCGCAAAACTCGCTCAGAAAAAGCTCAACTTTGGCTAAAAGTATCTCAAGTCAGTGAAATAGTTGGCACTGATGGTTCAGCAAATATATATCAAGATGTTACAGGAAAACTTTACGTCACAATACCCCTTCTGCAAGCAACAGGTATTTATCCTGGTGAGTCAGTAGAAATAACTGGTTCTTTATATAAACCATCACCAGCAACAAATCCTGGAGGCTTTGATTTTCGTGCTTATCTAGCTAGACAAGGTTCTTTTGCTGGAGTTACAGGTTATAAACTTACTGATACTAAGCAAAAAAGTATTAATAGTTGGGGGTTATACAAGATTCGGCAGCGAATTATTCGTGCTCAGGTAAATTCCTTGGGAGTGCCAGAAGGTCCTCTAGTAAGTGCTATGGTTCTAGGACGTAGAGCTATAGATTTGTCTTATCAGCTACGAGACCAGTTTGTGCAAGTAGGTTTAGCTCATGTATTGGCAGCATCAGGCTTTCATATTTCCCTAATTTTGGGTTTAGTACTGACTTTGACAAAAAATTTCCCTTCAGGAGCAAGATTTGGTTTTGGTCTATTGACCTTAATTATTTATGTGGTTTTGACCGGTGGTTCACCTTCAGTATTGCGAGCAGCTTTGATGGGTTTAGCAGCTTTGCTAGCAATTGTTTCCCAACGCTTGGTTCAACCATTAGCTTCTCTAGTTTTAGTTGCTACTTTGCTGTTATTGATTAATCCTCTGTGGATTTGGGATCTAGGATTTCAGTTGAGTTTTTTGGCAACTCTTGGATTATTGGTAACAGTGCCATCTTTAATGAAACGATTAGATCTGTTACCTTCTGGTATTGCTTCTTTAATTGCTATTCCTCTTGCTGCTTCTATTTGGACGTTACCTTTATTGCTATCTGTATTTTATGTGGTTTCGCCCTATACTATTTTGGTGAATATTATTACTGCACCTCTGGTTGCTATAATTACCTTGGGTGGATTTATTAGTGCAATATTGGCTTTAATTTCCCCTTATGTAGGTAGCTTGAGTGCTGGGATTTTGTATTTTCCAGTTAGTATTTTGATTGAAATTGTGCAGTTTTTTAGCAAGTTACCAGGAAATCAAGTTGCAGTAGGAGCAGTATCGGTTTATCAGTTAGTTGTGTTATATGGGTTGATTTGTGGTACATGGTTTTGGGGAAGTAGACCTCCAGCAGTAGACAAGGGTAAGAAGAAAAAGTTGTCTCTGAAGTTTTGGCAGTGGAGTTTGCTTTTAGCGATCGCTATTATTATTATTCCTCTTTGGTATACTCGGACTTCTGTATTTAAAGCGACAATTCTTGATTCATACTCCCAACCAGTTTTTGTAATTCAAGAGCGAGGTACAGTAATTCTCGTTAATGTTGGAGATGAAAATACAGCCAGATTTACCGTATTGCCATTCTTACGTCAGCAAGGTATAAATAAAATTGATTTGTCTATTGCTCTTCATTCCCAAAAAGGTTTGAGTCGAGGTTGGCCATATATTTTTGAGAGCTTAAGAATTAAAACTTTTTATGATGTAGAAACTGATGATCAAAAGAATTATCAAATTAATAATCAACCCGTATTTCATGCTTTGCAGAATAGTAAAGCTAACTACCACACTGTGGTAAATAATCAAAATATTGAGTTAGGTTCTACGCAGATAAAACTAATTAATACTGAAACTCCAATTGTAAATTTTCTAATTCATGGCCAAAGTTGGTTATTCTTGGGAGATACTAAACTGTCTGAACAGAGTAAGTTATTAGTAGCAAAAAGTTTTCAGCCAACAGAAGTGTTTTGGTGGCCAGGAAATAAGTTAAATCCAGAGCTATTAAATATTATTCAGCCAAAAGTAGCGATCGCTTCAGCAGATTCCGTCCACCCAGATATGATAGGATTTTTTCAGGAAAATAATATTCCTCTATTTTGGACAGGTCGTGATGGTGGGATTCAATGGACTCCTGTGAAGGGTTTTCAAAGTACTTTAGAATTAGATAAGTCTGATAGTTCTTTCTTGTGATACAATCAAATATATTACATCCTATTTGATTATCTGAAGAAATAGTCAAAACTCCAGAATGACTTTATAACTTTTGACTTATTAGGGAGAGGTGGCAGAGTGGTCGAATGCGGCAAACTCGAAATTTGTTGAAGGGAGACCTTCCGTGGGTTCGAATCCCACCCTCTCCGTTGACATTAATTTTAAATAAATCAGGACTTACGCAAAGGCACTATATATGTATTCTTCGTGCATTATAAAGTGCGCTTTTCATGTCGCGAAGTGTTAGGGCAGCTTTGCGTCAGCAAAACAGACTCTAGCAATAGCCTTTATGGGTAAATCCTAAAATAGTCTCTGGGAAATTGCTATTTTATCCCTTGTCAAGCAAAAAAACTCATAATTGTATCTAGAAGCGCTTCTGGTTCATCAACCCGAATTAAATGACCACTATTTTCAAAAATTCTTAAATCCGTATTAGGAATAGCTGCAGCTATTTCTGCTGATAATTCTGGAGGACAAATCCAATCATGTTTTCCTGCTATTACTAAAGTAGGAGCAGTAATTTTATGTAGTTTATCTAGTACATTATAAGAGCGTAAAAAACCACCAAAGGCAACATTAATAGCATCAGGAGATAAAATACTTCGGTTCCAACTTTTAACTGGTGTTTCTGGTTTATAAGTGATTGAATACATAGACATCATCACCTGAAAATATTTTTTTAATTGCCCCTCATTCTCAAATTTACCATCCCATAAAAGTTGAGCGATCGCTTGTTGTTCTTTTGTTCCTTTTTGAGCTAGATTAACTTTGGCTAATTCTAAAAAACGATAACTTCCAGCAGTAGCAATGACAATTAAAGATTGAACATTCTCTGGATAAGATATTGCATAACTAAGGGCAACCATTCCACCATAAGAAGTACCAATAACGACAATTTTGTCAATACCTAAATATTGACGTAATGCCTCCATATCTTCCACATTGTTTTCTAGGGTATAACTTTCCTTTGCTCCCCTTGCCGATCGCCCTTGTCCTCGGTGGTCAAAATATACTAATTGTAATTTTTGACTTAGAGGAGAAAAGGTAGGTTTGTAAGAAGTATGGTCTCCACCAGGACCACCGTGAATGATAAAAGCGATGGGTTTTTCTCGCATCCGATCCCCATCTGGAACTAGAGCGGCACCTTCAATATCAAAATAGATTTTTGTATCTCGTATTTTAGCTCGCATTTTTTTTGAGAAATTAAAAAGAGCTCAGTAGTAAACTATAATCACCATCGGATTTAGAAGCTACAGGCTTTTTAATAGTTCGAGGTGATCATAAATAATAATATCATCAAAAGCTTAAGTTAGACTAAACTTCGCTTATACCTAATCAACTTTTTTGTCCTAGGGATTACACAAATAAATAAGGTTGCCAGAATCATAGAATAAATTGTTCTTTTTAAGAATAAACATTAACTAAAAAAAATCGGTTTCTGAGTTTGCTTGCGTAATTCCTGGTATACTATATTATTTTTTATTGGGAAATATTATTTGACCTCTAAACCCGCAATTGTCTCTAAAAAGAAAGACTGTACTTTTTTTCTGAACTGTAATACCAGCAATTTCTCCATTATTAAGCTTTACCTGATAAGTTCCATCAACTGGAAATTTACTCATAGAAAACTGAGTTCTAGTAGAACCATCCCATTCAATATAGCAGTCGAAGTATAGCACTACGGGTAAGTAAGAAGTCAGAAGTAATCCCTGACTGAATTTCAGCATTTAGTAATGTCCTAACCTTTGCTTCGAGTGCTATATCAAACTCAATAGCAGTATTACTATTAATTAACAGAACTTTACAAGGTCCTGAAGATATTATTCTACCATCCAAGTCAGTTAGGACAAAAGCTGCAGACCTTTCTTCAGCTTTAGCCTGAGCTATATTGTTAGGACTAACTAAGCTAACCAATATTATAAGAAGAGCAATATTCTGTAATTATTTTTTTTATTTTCAATTTCATTTGACTTAAGTGTTGAACATTACACTATTGATAACTTTAGAAATATTTTCTCAATTTTGTATGTTGTTTGTTCTCTGATATGGTTAATATTTTACTTAACTTATTCATAGAAAATTAAAAATTAAAGAACATGATGAACTACCGTATTACTCTACTTCCTGGTGATGGCATTGGTCCTGAAATTATGGCAGTAGCGGTAGATGTATTGAAAGTAGTTGGCCACCAATTTAACCTCAACTTTGAATTTCAAGAAGCTCCTATTGGTGGAGTAGCTATAGATACTACTGGGGAACCTCTACCTACAGAAACTCTAGAAATGTGTCGTAATAGCAATGCTGTCTTATTAGCAGCTATCGGTGGTTATAAATGGGATAATTTGCCTCGCCATCAACGACCAGAAACTGGACTATTAGGACTAAGGGCAGGATTAGGGTTATTTGCCAATTTACGGCCTGCAAAAATATTGCCCCAATTAATAGATGCTTCTACCCTAAAACGAGACATAGTTGAAGGAGTAGATATTATGGTAGTGCGCGAATTAACAGGTGGGGTCTACTTTGGTACACCCAAGGGTGTTTTTGCTACGGAGACTGGAGAAAAACGAGGTGTCAATACAATGGCCTATTCTGAGTCAGAAATTGACCGTATTGCTAGGGTGGGGTTTCAAACTGCCCAAAAACGAGGCGGTAAGTTGTGTTCAGTGGATAAGGCAAATGTTTTGGAAGTGTCTCAGCTGTGGCGCGATCGTATTACCCTACTTGCTCCAGAATATCCAGATGTGCAGTTATCTCATTTATATATAGATAACGCAGCTATGCAGCTTGTTCGTTGGCCAAAGCAATTTGATACTATTGTTACGGGAAATTTGTTTGGGGATATTCTCTCTGATGCTGCTGCCATGTTAACAGGAAGTATTGGGATGTTACCTTCTGCAAGTTTAGGTAATTCTGGGCCAGGAGTATTTGAACCTGTTCATGGTTCTGCACCAGATATTGCTGGTCAGGATAAGGCTAATCCTTTGGCTCAAGTTTTGAGTGTAGCAATGATGTTACGTTATGCTCTAGAGCAACCTGTAGTAGCAGACAAAATTGAACAAGCAGTGTTGCAAGTATTGGACCAAGGTTATCGTACTGGCGATATTATGTCGGAAGGAATGAAACTGTTGGGATGTCAAGAAATGGGGGAGGTTTTGTTAAAAACCTTGAGTTCATAGTGATAGAAATAGGGCTACATTTATTTCTTATTTATTGAAAATGTCAAAAAAACAAAAGTTTCCTTATCTTCTTGGTTCTAAATGGACAGCAACTCAAAAAACTTGGGGATGGCGACATTTCCAAGTAGTAAATCGTAAAAATCAAGGTCAATGGGTATTTGCTGAAATGGTAGCATCTTGTGACTCAACTGTTAGATTTTGGCTAAATGCTAAACAACTAAAAGACCGCTCTCTTTGGCAACCAGGATGGCAATCAACCCAAGAATTAGAACCTATTGAATAATCAAAATGGATTATGAACATTTAAAAAAAGCAATTGAATTATTAATCAATGCTACCAAATATTTAGAAGATATTGTCAGTGAATATCCGACAAATAAAGCTAATAATCAAATAGTTGAAAATGCTAAAGAAACTATCAAAAAAGCTATGGCAGAAATGTCTGTTGCGGTGAAACCTCCAATTACAAATCATATTCCAGATGAATTTTTAGCCAGAGCGGAAAAATTAGGTATTCCTTTAGATGATATTGAGGTTATAGTTGCTATTTCTGAACATCATCCTAGTCAATTGGCAGGTGTATTAGCAGAAATTGAAAATCTGGCAAAAAAGATTAAACATAGACGAAAATATTTTATGCTTCGATTACCAGAAATGCCAATAGAAAAGTTAGGGCCTCGACTACCAATTGTCAAAGCTACTGATTTGAATTGGCCGAAAAAAACGATTCCTAAAGAATATAGAGAGGCAATTAAAGCTAAATACAAAATTGATAGAGTAATGAAAAAAAGACCTTATTCTAGAACATCTATTTTGGAAAAAAATCAGGGGGCGGAGAAAACTTTAGCTAAATCTAAAGCTGGGGAAAATAATTATAATTTAGATCAATAAATTCCATTTTAAATGTTACTTCAAAATCTTAAATCATTGGCAAAGTTACATACTTTCTTATTTGCAGCAGCATTTCCCTCCGGCCTTGAGTTTCTGAAACCTGCGCATTTGCCATCCCAGATTTCAAATCAGCAGACGCATCTCCACTTTAATTTAACTAACACTGCTAATCATAAAATTTATAAAAATGAAGTAATATTAACTATGAAAAAAGAAAAAAGTAATATGGGAAATTTTAATTCACTGCTAATGGCTACAAAACAAGCAATAAATTCCCAAGTAGTTAGGAAAATTATTAGTTTATCTACCCTGAAATTAATAATATGTTTAGGACTAATAAGTATCATTTCTCCTAATGCCATGTCACAAAATTATGAAGATAAGAATAAACTTCAACAGAACTCCAAGTCAACAAAAAGATCTCTATTTATTGCTTATCCTTTACCCAATCATCAAACTACTTCAGAAAAAATTTTTTTAATTGGTACAGCTTCTCCAGAAGCAAAAGTAACTGTTAATGGAAAACCAATTAATGAGCGTAGTCGAATGGGTCATTTCGCTCCTACTTTTCCATTACAAATAGGGGAAAATATATTTACTATAAAACATCAAAATGAAGAGATTATTTTAAAGATAACACGCAATTCCAATCAACTACCTTTACCAGTAGGGATAGCTTTTGCTCAAGACTCTTTGACTCCGATAAAAGATATTGCTAGGATGGCTGGGGAGTTGATTTGTTTTCAGGCGATCGCTCCTCCAAATGCTAATATTTCTGTGTTATTAGCGGCACAAAATATTCCCCTACTTTCCCAATCTTCAGTAGTAAATTTACCAGAAAATTTGGCAGTCTTAACAGGAGACAATCAACCTGTTCCCTCTGGGGGAGCATATTATCAAGGTTGTACGAAAATAGAAACACCAGGAGAGCTAGGTCAACCTGAGTTTCAACTGAGTCTTAGGGGGAAAACGGTGACTCAAAAAGCACCGGGAAAAGTGACTATTCTTTCGCCTACTATGTTTGAGGTGGCGGAGGTGATAGCAGAAGAGGGAGTTTCCAGAACTGGACCCAGTACCACCTATTCCCGCTTGACACCGTTACCAAAAGGTACTAAAGCTTTGATCACAGGTAAAGATGGAGATTATTTACGCCTTGACTATGGTGGGTGGATCAAAGCTGATGAGACTAGGGTCTTTACAGATGCAGCACCACCGCGTTCGGTGATTCGGAGTGCGATCGCTTATCAAGTTCAAGGTGCAACAGAAATTAGGTTTCCTCTGCAAGTTCCGGTACCAGTAACAGTTGAACAGGGCGATCGCTATTTTACTTTAACTCTGCATAATACTACTCCTCAAACTGATACTATTCGCCTAGATGATGACCCCTTAATTGAGCGATTAGACTGGCAACCAATTCTAACTTCAGCAGTCCAAAATGAACAGGGAATTCGATATAAATTTTATTTAAAAAACGATCAACAATGGGGTTATAAATTACAATATATTGGTACAACTTTATTATTAACTTTGCGGCATCCTCCGGCAGTCAAAAGTGGAATTAGTTATCCATATAAACCTTTAACTGGAATGAAAATTTTAATTGATGCGGGACATGGTAGTGAGAATGATTTAGGAGCAAGAGGTCCCACTGGTTATCCTGAAAAAAATGTGACATTAATTATATCAAAGCTATTACAGGATGAGTTAATTGAGCGAGGAGCTTTGGTTTATATGACACGGAAAGCAGAGGAAGATTTATATCCTAAAGACCGTGTAGAAATGATCAATCAACAAATGCCAGATTTAGCATTTTCTGTTCATTATAATGCCTTACCTGATTATGGAGATGCCCTAAAAACTAAGGGAATTGGTACTTTTTGGTATCATCCTCAAGCTCATAGTCTGGCGGTATTTTTACATAATTATTTAGTGGAAAAATTAGACCGACCTTCTTATGGAGTATTTTGGAATAATCTAGCTTTAACTCGTTCGTCGATCGCTCCTTCTGTATTGTTGGAATTAGGATTTATGATTAATCCTTATGAATTTGAATGGATTATGAATTCTCAAGAACAACAGAAGTTGGCAAAAGTGTTAGCAGATGGAATTGTGGAATGGATACAGATTTCGGGTAGATGAAAATCATGTAGTGCGGGCATCTCGCCCGCGCGGGTCCACCTCATAACACAATATAGTTCAGTTGAAGATTTTTTTGCAGTTCTGTAGTCTGAAAAGCCTATCTAATGCTTCTATATCATAGCAGAATAGCAATCCTGTTTGATTTATAATATTTCTCTCGTAGTCAGTAGTCAGAATTTTCAAGGTTTTCAGCTCTAAATATTTTGACTTTTTTGTCTCGTGGAAAGCCTTTAATTTTGATTTTTTTTCCCGATATAGCAGTCGAAGTATAGCACTACGGGTAAGTAAGAAGTCAGAAGTAATCCCTGACTGAATTTCAGCATTTAGTAATGTCCTAACCTTTGCTTCGAGTGCTATAATTTTTAAATCTCAGTCCAATTTAAGTCTTGAACTTTTTTGTATTTTTCTACACCGCCTGTATCATCAACGCGCGCGATTGCTTTTTAAAGGACAATAATAAATTTTTCTATCATTATCTATTAATGCCATTAATCTTTGTGTTGCATACCAACTATCCATTAATACTGTTTTAAATGGTATTTTCTTATTGTTTATGCCATTAAGTATCATTTCTTCAACATGATCTATTTTTGTTTTCTTATCAGTGTCTGGGTCATACATCCTATAATCTATAATTGTTCATTTTGAGGATTAAAATATATACAATTAACTATTCCTATGCCACGTTAGCACAGCTGTGCGGAACGCAAACAACTTGATGTTTATTACCACTATATTGTTGTGGTGTAAGCGCCTCTTTCAGAGGAGCTACGCTATCAATATTATATCCATACTTTTTATTGATTACCGTGTCATCAAAAATTAAATAAGCTTCTGTATCTGAAACGAATTCTTCTTTTTCATGTGGGTCGCAAACATTTCGCTATAAATCTTCTGAATTTAAATATTCTGTTCTTAAATAGCGATTTATTGTATCATGGCTAATATTTCCCAGATGATTTGCTAAGGAGCATTATTGTAAAATTTGTGTGAGATTTAAGTAAATATTGACGAGTTACAACAAAATTAAAATCCATGTTTTTGAATTAATATACTCATGTCATTATCATCTAATAATTAAAGATTTTTAGCAAATAAATTTAACATTTTTTAACCTTATCTGAATATATATTAAAAGTAATATCTATCCGAAAAAAACTAATTATAGTATGGACAATTTTATGTTAACAGTACGCTATATATAGTGTACATGCGTAAGTCCTGATCAATTTGAAAAGCGCTGTAATATTAGAGGTTAATTAAGATAATAAGTTGATAAAATTGGTATTACTTGTTTACTACTATCAAAATTTTAATCGTAAAAAATTTGAAGCGATCACATCTGATTAGTATTCGCTATATATATTGTCTTTGGGTAAGTCGTGATTTTTTGGTATACTAATCAACTAAGATTGATCTAACTACTCAAAAATAGTTAGGGTGTCCGTAAATGTTTATCAAATAAATTATTAAAGATTTATCAAAATCTTTAGAGTAAAATTGCTAAATATTAAGAATTGTAAAAATATTCAAAATTTGGGAGTTAGTAGTTATGAAAGTTCTAGTATTAAGTTGGGAGTTTCCACCAAGAATTATAGGAGGAATAGCACGTCATGTTGCAGAATTATACCCAGAATTGGTGAAATTAGGATATGAAGTTCATTTAGTTACAGTCAAGTCTGGGGAAGTACCAATGTACGAAATTGTAGAGGGAGTAGAAGTCCATAGAGTGCCAGTAGGACCCAGTCAAAACTTCTTTCATTGGATAGCAAATATGAATGAAGCTATGGGTCGTGATGGAGGAAAACTAATTAAAGAAAGTAAAAATTTTCATATAATTCATGCCCATGATTGGCTAGTTGCAGATGCAGCGATCGCTCTCAAACATATCTTTAAACTACCACTAATAGCTACTATTCATGCCACAGAAAATGGTCGTCATAATGGTATTCATAATAATAGCCAACAGTATGTTCATCAAAAGGAAAAAGAGCTAGTTTATAATGCTTGGAGAGTTATTGTTTGTTCTAACTATATGCGGGGAGATGTAACGCGAAATCTAGATAGTCCCTGGGACAAAATAGACGTAATTTATAATGGAATTTGTCCTGAAAAAAAACCAAGTCGAGATCAGTTTGATGCTGTACATTTCCGTAGACATTTTGCAGCAGATAAAGATAAAATTGTGTACTATTTGGGTCGAATGACTCCAGAAAAAGGTTTGTCAGTATTAATTCATGCAGCACCGAAAGTAATTAAAGAAATGAAAGAGAGGGTAAAATTTATTATGATTGGTGGGGGAAAAACTGACTATTGGAAACAAGAAATCTGGAATTTAGGAATTTCGGAAAGATTCTATTTCACAGGGTTTATGTCTGAGGAAAATTTAGATAAGTTCCAAGCGATCGCAGATTGCGCAGTATTTCCGAGTTTATATGAACCATTTGGTATTGTTGCCCTAGAAAGTTTTGCCGCAAGAGTACCAGTGGTAGTTTCGGATACAGGTGGTTTACCAGAAGTAGTAGAACATGGTAGAACAGGTGTTGTCACCAAGGTTGGTAATCCTAATTCCCTAGCATTGGGTATTCTAGAAGTTTTGGAAAACCGTAGCTTTGTCCAAAAGTTGGTAAATAATGCTTATCAGAAATTAGAGCATAAATTTTCTTGGGGTCGGATCGCAAAACAAACAAATGAGGTTTATCAGAGAGTAATAGTAGAAAGGTTACAAGTAGTTTGGTAATAGAAAAATGTCGTACTATCTATTAGCAAGTTATCTAAATATAAGCCTACTATTATTTAATACTCGAAGTTGCTTGACGCAAAGACTTAATAGTAGCGATCGCTTGTTCTGCTACTATATCTATTTCTTCGGTAGTATTAAAACGACCAATACCAAAACGAACAGAAGCATAAGCTAACTTTTCTGAATGCCCTAAAGCTTGCAAAACATGAGAAGGTGAGACTTTGGCAGAACTGCAAGCAGAACCAGAAGAAACCGCCATCACACTTTGTAGCCCCAACAATAACGCTTGCCCATCCACACCCTCAACACTAATATTCAAATTTCCTGGCAAGCGGTCCTTAGGATGTCCGTTAAGAAATATATTTTCCAATGTTTGCAACTTCTCCCATAACTGTTGTCGCAAAATGGTTAACCGTTTTGCCTCCGCCTCCATTTCTGCTAATGCCACTGCTAGTGCTTTGCCAAAACCGACTATTTGAGGCGTACATAAGGTACCAGAACGTATTCCTCGTTCGTGCCCACCTCCATGTATTTGAGACGCTAGTTTGACTCTCGGATGACGACGACGCACATAGATAGCACCAATACCTTTTGGACCGTAAATTTTGTGGGCAGTTAATGACATTAGATCAATATTCATTGCCTGTACATCAAGAGAAATTTTACCAATAGCTTGTGCTGCATCAGTATGAAAAATAATCGAATTTTCTTTGCAGATTTCCCCTATTTTATCCAAGGGTTGTAAGACACCTATTTCATTATTTGCTGCCATAACAGACACGAGAATTGTATCATCACGCAAACCTATTTTTAGGGAAGTTAGCTCGATAATTCCATCTCTATTTACGGGCAAATAAGTAACTTCAAATCCTAAATTTTGTAGATATGCACAGGGATCGAGAACTGCATTATGTTCAGTAGCGATAGTAATGATATGTTTACCTTTATTAAAGTAAGCTTCAGCTACTCCTTTGATTGCTAAATTATTTGCTTCTGTCGCACCACTGGTAAAGATAATTTCTTCAGGAGTAGAGTTAATAGCTGTAGCCAAAATTTCTCTAGCTTTTTTCACTGCTGCTTCTGCTTCCCAACCATATTGATGAGTGATGCTAGCAGGGTTACCAAAATGTTCTGTGAAGTAAGGCAGCATTGCTTTTAATACTCGCTCATCAAGGGGAGTAGTAGCATTACAGTCAAGATATATAGGGCGTTTTAACATGGCGATCGCTTAATAATTAATAGTAGTATATTTTACAGCAGGAAAAAGTTTTTGTACATTTTCAAAAGCTTTAGTTAGCTAAGCCGCTACATCATTATTATTAAATAACTCAAAAATCTGCCGACAGAGATCTTTTAGTTTACCGGCAGATTCCGTTTTCGGTTGAGTATTGCCCACAAAATACCATCCACCGACGGTTGATAACTTCCATTGCTCTCCACGATGGTCATAACCAGCAACCTCAACTCCTATTAAACGACAATAAGCTTCAATTGGTTCTTGATCAAAACGAATTTGCACCAATAAACAACGACTTTCCAAAGACCAACTTCTGCCAGGGAAATGAAAAGCAATATCTATAGAATTTGGGTCAACCAACTCTAAAGTATCTGGATCGTTCATCCAAGGCTTTAGATCAACTCTAATATCTGGAAATTGAGACTTAAATAAATTAACAATTGCAGCAATCTTACTAGCAATTTTAAAGTTTTTGGCTTGTTCTGTAGCATTCACTATATTATGTATCCTCCTTAATAAGAAAATTTCAGGTTATTAAAAACTGTGACTATTTGGACAATTCATCATAACTTTAGATTCTTTACTGGCTCTTTACTTATTCCTCGAGTATACTTAGGTTCTTCAGGTAGCAGTACCGCTTGTCAACCTTTAATATCAAATAATCTTTCCGTACTTTCATTATGATAAATATCATCTGCTCTGACAAAGCTTTTGTATCAGATTTTGATGATGTTTATCTGTACTTTTTTGTTTGTAAATCTGCATACTTTTTGCACCCAATTTTTGTATAAAAATCTATAAAATATAAATAATGCCACTATTTATAGTTAGCGGCATCACAAAACTGTTATAAAGTTTTTTCTAGCAATTACCACAGTCCTCTTATAGGTGGTGGTGGTGGTGTAGGCCGTGTAATAGGAGGCCGTGGTTGAAGTTGTGGAAACTCTAAAGATGGAGGACCCTCGAAGTCATATTGTGGTAACTTTACATCTACCTTTTCGTAATTGTAATCTGGTATTACTTTCAAGAAATCAATGCAACCACAAGGTTTTTCTGAGTCATTGTCCTTTTTACCAACAACTGCATAAACTCGCATTCCAGGTACTAGGCCTGCTATTTCCATGTTATGCCTAGGGGAAAAATATAGAGTTCGTAGTTGACCACGTTCCTCTTCAGGAATTGTGATATATGTTGGTTCACCATCATTATTTCCAATGCCAGGAATACCTAATTTTTCCTTTTCATCTACAAGAATTGTGACTACATTACCAACAATACCTTTAACATAACCTACAACCTTGATTTGGTTTCCTTCCTCAAGGGTAGCTTTTTTCTGTTGGGCAACTTTTTCATTTTCAGGAGCAGCGATCGTCGGATAAATTGCTCCTAAGGTGATTAATATCGACAAGCAACTACTTGTCAAAACTGTGTGTTTTGGAAGACGCACGACTACCTCACAAAATTGTGTCCAGGCCATAAATCTGTTTTTCTATCAAATCTCGCTCTTAAGGGCAGACTTTCAATAGCTGTTACAGCTGGACAGTACTTAGTTGGTTGACTGTTTTATCAGACCTTACCCTTAAGAGCAGGATTTTAATAAAAGCCTCAGTCAAAATTTATCATCAACACCTGTTTTTGGCAAGTCATTTCAATTATCAATACCAAAAAAAATTCTTAAGATCAAAAATACTAGCAATTACTAATTAATTGTTTCTCCTACCTTAACTTTTTTTTCTCCCAATATATATTCTTTTTCAATACTAATAGCTTCTATGCCCTCATTTGCCATCAAATTAAACATTGATCCTAATTGCAGCCAAATTAATAAAGCAGTTGGGAATACTACTATTGCACCCATAATAATAGATAACTGTTCAATAATATTAAATACAGAAAGACTAGCTGCCACACAGCAAAATACAAATAAGGTTGTACCTAAATAAGCCGCCATGATATTAGGTGTTTGATAATCTATTTTTGTTTCAGAGTTTTTGCTTCGAGACCAAAGAGTTAATTTATACTCCAACATATCTTTAAAAATCACTCCTAGGAGAATAGCAAACAATAATGTCAACTGAATTACTGTGTAAACAGGGAAATTAAAAAAAGTATTACTATACATTTTTGTCGATCCACAAATATTAACTATTGTAAATCATATCATATTTTTTAAGTTTATGGGATAACACGGCAATCCTATTTGATTTGTAATATTTTCCTGGTAGTTAGTAGTTAGTAGTCAGAGTTTTCAAGGTTTTCAGCTCCAACCCACATTCGGAAGATATTGAAGCGGATTTTGTAGTTATGAAATTTGTTCAGTATAAAGCCTGAAATAATTACCTAGTAGTAATTTAAAGCTATTTATTTGTACAATAATAAGTGTTAAATTAAAGAAAGAAAAACAGTATGAAAGATTTAAAATAAGACCTATCTATCCGAGATATAGACTATTTAGGAATAATAGATGAGATGGAATTGGTAGAAGAGGTGAATAAAATAGTGGGAATAAAAACGAAAGAAACTCTAACGCCAGGGAAAGTAATAAAAGCCATGATATTGAACGGCTTAAGATTTTTGAGCCCTCCGTTATATCTCTCTTAATGAATTTTTTGTAGGGAAAGCAACAGAGCATTTAATAGGAAAGGGACTATTACCAGAGAATCTAAATCATGATAAATTAGGAAGAGTAGAAAAATATTACAATATAGTTTTTTGCCACCTCCTGCTTTGATTGATCTTTATTTCACAAACGGCTTTTATCTATTTTCTTTCTACTTCGATTTGAGGCTGGAGTGTAGGTCCCTCGTCATGGGCAACATTTCAGGTCTATAATTGTCTGACAATAGAGGCAGCTAAACCGGAAATTGCTAGGGATTTTAATACTAAACTGCTGTATTGGGAAATGGCCATTCCTATCTACAACTCCTCGAACTAAATTTTATACTACCGTTTGTCGTGAAAATGTAGGTTTTAATACAATTAACAAAGAGTCTCATTAATCAGAAAATTGAGCAATTTTTTGACGGAATTCTTGCCATGCAGCTATAGCATCAAGATTAGAAGTAACTCCTTTTTTTAACAAAATCACACCATCTCTAAAATCAGTAATTCCATATTCACCAGAATTATAAAGTTCTTCAATTTGAGGCATAATTGCTCCTAGTCGTTGGCGATCACTTTTAAAAGCTACCTGATACCTATTCAACCGCCATAGATCAACAATAATATATTGTACTTTTTCAACCTGTCTAGCATCATTACGAAATTGTATTCTGGGAAACCGCAAAATTGCTCGACGACTTGATAAGTGTGGAATAATATAAGTTGTTGCTGCGACACTAGTAGCATCAGGAATTTTCTCTAACAATGGTCGCATTTGACTAATATGCTGCCATTGTTGTTGTGCAGATACATAAACCAAGGGTTTAATTGAATCTGGTACTAAAAAATAAAAAGTGCGATTAGGGTTAGATGTAAATGTAAAAAATAGTGATAAACAAATACAAACTACCCAGAAACGCTGAAATTTTACCGATGGTACTGGTGAGTTTTCAATTTTTGATTCTCTCTTTGCCCACCATAAAATTGCACCGTAAAATAGTCCAGGTACTACTGTCATCGCGTAGCGAATTGTGATTGACAGTACAGATAAACCCTGAGCAGAAAATAATTTTAACAAAGGAAATCCTGCTACTATCCAAGAGGCAGGGGAAACAGCGGGCACAAATGCTAAAGGCAACCATTGCCCTAATAAATATTTGAAAGTACCAAAAAATGGAGTAAAAATTTCCCTGATTAAGCGCCAAGGGTTACTAATCATACCCCAAATAATTTCTAGAGTAGAAGCTTCGTCTCCTTCTGCGTATTGACCAAATCTTTCCATCATAAATCTGTGGGAAATGTCTTCAGAGAACACTGGCATAATCAGATTGGTCAAAGCGACCATATAGATAAAACTGAAAGTACAGATAGCTAAACCTATTTTGGGATAGCGTTTACTTAAAATCAGGTAGAATCCAACCCCAAATAATACTACTCCTGCATCCTCTCTAACAGCTAAAGTTAATACTGCTAAAATCCAAAATAGAGGCCACCAGCGTTTTTCCATTGCTAGTAGTAAGCTAAATACAAACAGAGGTATTTGACAGATATCATGGAAGTTTGCGAGGGTAGGCCCAATTACTGCGTTAGCTCCATAGAAACTAATACTAATCATGGCTGATAAGCTTGGTTCGAGATACTGCCTAGCTAGGACATATAAAACTAAACCCGCAACAGTGACTAATGTTACCTGTAAGATTATTAAAATAATAGAAGATGGAAATAAGGCATATATTGGCAACCACAGCAAAAGAGCAGGAGTAAAATGTTGGCCTAGGCGATGATAGTATACTTCTGAGACTTGGCCTTGGTGAACCACATTTGTGGAAAGAGCAGACGAGAGGGAACTTTGAAAAAAACGACCGTGAATACTATTCCAAAATACTTGATTAAATATACCTTGGTCGTAAGAGGCGTAAAAACTATAATAGCGGTGCAGGTTGAACAATAGACAAACTACAAAAAAAGCGATCGCCGCTACAAATAGCATCTTAAGGAACTGATTTTTTGGCCTGCTAACCAACATTACCTACATAAACTTAAAGTTTGCTGTATATAACTTATCAGAAATTTATATCTCAACTTGAGTAATAATAATCATTAGATAAACTATTAGATATAATTATAAACAGGACTTACGCAGTGCCGCTATATATAGTGCATTATCGACAATAAATTCAGATATTGACACTACAAGCAGTGTCTTTACGTAAGTCCTGTATAAAATATAAATCATGTCAAGTAAATATTGGAAAAATACCGATATTGGAACCAGAGCATAGGGGTATGAGAACCTTTTTTGGAGAAGAATAGAAGAATATTAGATAATCTCGATACAGTAAAAAAAGTCAATTTACAGCGTTTGGTGTCACAATATAAAGTAAAGATTAAAATATCTCAGAAACAAACTTTCTGTTAATGGCCAATAAATTTAAAACTAATTTGTGAATGGTTAAGTGGTAAACCCCGCCCTACTTACCAAGTTAGGCCCAATATCTAGGTAGGCGGGAATATTTATAGAAAGTTATAAATGCTTAATTATTTTCTTCCTGTTCGTCAACAAGATACTAATAGTCCATCTCACTTGCCTAGAGATTTTGTAGAAGTGTCTTTAGAAAAATCTAATAATGAAGGATTCTTGCAACTTTTATTGTTTATTGATAAACGTCCTGGTTCTCAAGAAGAAATTGAAGCTATTCGTAAGTCCCTAAGTAATTTCAAAACAGATTACCCATTTGAATTTAATATTATTGATGTAGGAGAACAACCCTACATCGCAGAACATTTCAAGTTGATTGCTACTCCTGCTCTACTAAAAACTCATCCTGAGCCAAAACAAACTCTAACTGGCACAAATTTAGTGGTAAAATTGGAATATTGGTGGCCTCGCTGGCAACGTTCCTTAGTAGAATATTCTCATAATTATAACTCTCTACCGCAATCACAAAAAGTTATCAGTGAAAAATTATCTTCTAGTTCAATTAATTGTACTGTGGAATTAATGCAAATGTCAGACGAAATTTTTCGCCTGAAGCAGGAAAAAGAACAATTGCAAGCTCAATTAAAATTTAAAGACCGTATCATTGCTATGTTAGCTCACGAGTTACGGAACCCTCTGACAGCAGTTTCATTAGCTCTAGAAACTTTAGAATTAACTCAAAAGAGGGCAAAGAGTGAGTTTGCAAACAGTTCTCCAACTTTTGCAGAACAGTTGATTAGGCAGGCGCATTACCAAGTACGCCTAATTAACAGAATGATTACAGATATTCTAGAAAGACCTATTATGGGGAAAAGCAGCAAGTTGCAAATTCAACCTGATAAATTAGATATGGGAGCATTATGTTTAGAAGTAAAAATGCAGTTTCGAAATCGACTGAAGTCAAAAGAATTGCAGTTAAGAACAGATATTCCTAGTGATTTACCATTAGTTTATGCTGATGGAGAAAGAATACGTCAGGTAATAGTTAATTTGCTTGATAATGCGATTAAGTATACTCCTAAAGAAGGCGAGATTCAAATTATTATCCTAGATCGCACAACTCAAAAGGTGCAAGTGACGGTTTGTGATAGTGGGCTTGGTATTCCTAAAGAAAATCGTGATCGAATTTTTGAAGATTCTTTCCGACTAAAACGGGATGAGTCAACGGAAGGTTATGGTATTGGTTTGGCTTTGTGTCGCCGAATTATTCTAGCTCACTATGGTAAAATTTGGGTAGATTCTAGTCCTAATAATGGTAGTTGTTTTCACTTTACTTTACCTGTTTATCGGTAATTTATGGTAGTGGCATGTCAAGCTTAAAATAGTGTATTAGCCTCACGGGCAAGAAGTTATCATCACAGACCATCAGGCGGTCACTAAAAGTTCAGAGGAAGAAACAAGCGATCGCTAAAAATTTACAAAAAGAAATAGGCGATATGGCGCGTCTTGCTGGAAATGGTGTATGATAATATAAAAATACTGGAGCTTATGGGAAGAGGTCGTCGGGAGAAGGTTTTGCTAACTTCAGGCTAGAAAAATAAACTGGAAGAAATTATTCGTAATGATCATGGACCAACACAAAAAAAATACTTCATGCACAAGTTTTATTAATGTGCGATGAAGGAACTCAAGCCAACAAAAAATGAACAGATAGGGAAATCAGTTCTGCATTAAATGTGCATATCAATACAATGTGCAGAACTCGGAAAAGATTTGATAAGGAGGGAATGGAAAATTGAAGAATTTCACGGGGAAATTAAACAATTAACAGGTTTAGAATTTTGTCAGTCTCGTCTACGAATAATTAAAAAAAATCATATTGCTTGTGCAATACTAGTATCGCATAAAGCTATAGTGAAGATCCTCCAAATTTTCATATGCTATATATAGTGTCTTTGCGTAAGTCCTGTTAATAAAACAAATAGAAACTAATTTTAATTACATCATTTATCGGAGTCTGCGTTTTTCCCCTACTCTTGATATAACTCTTACTAACCTATTAAAAAATTTCCCCAACCAAGGAGATACTTACCAAAATATTGAAACCCAAATATCACAACTGCTCAACTGCTTACGTCAATATCGCTGTTTGATTATTTTTGATGACCTACAAATTCTGTTTTGTAGTGGAAAAATTGCCGGTCAATATCAAACTGAATATGAAAATTACCAGATATTTTTTCAGCTTATTGCCGAAATTGATCATCAAAGTTGTTTAATATTAAATAGTAGAGAAAAACCCATAGAAATAGCTCAACTAGAAACAAATAATAAGTATGT
>JAKQYG010000140.1 GCA_023356515.1 Trichodesmium sp. MAG_R04
ATTTTTTCAACACAAAGCGTAGGTAATCTTTAGTTATTTTTGGCCTTTTTAGTAAATCTCGAATTATAGGTTGTAGGATAGAATTATCTTTAGTTTTTTCTCTAATTAAATTAATAATCCTGCGCCAAAAAATAGCAGGAATAAAAGGCTGAATTTCTAGGCAATTTAGATAAACAATTACCGCTGTAGATGGATTTAGATTTTTTGACAGCCAGACTTGCTCAGATGTCAGAAGCTGAAGGAAAGAAGTTTTTCCCATACCAGGACCGCCCCAAACAGCTAAATTACTGCGATGATGTATTTGGTCAAATGCGATCGCGATTAAACTTTTGCGCCCCACAAAATTTTCTGGAGCAACTGGCTGACCTACAGTAAAAGGATTTCTTAAACTTTCCATCGTATCTTAATTTTCAAACTTGAGAAAGGACTTAGTGAAACGATCTCTTAAAGCTTCCATCATATCTTAATTTTCAAACTTGAGAAAGGACTTACAGATAATACTTCTAGTATTCTCATTATTATGCTTTTCTTGTATCAGTAGATTTCTGTAGCAAAACCACCGCATAAGCAGCAATACCTTCTTCTCTGCCCACAGGACCTAATTTTTCATTAGTAGTAGCCTTAATACTAACCTGATCTGTTTCTAGTTCTAAAGTAGTAGCCAGGCGCGATCGCATTTTCTCTATATGTGGTTTCAACTTAGGACGTTCTGCCACCACTACCGAGTCAATATTACTAATTTGCCAGCAAGCGCCCTTAACTAAATCATTGACACGCTTCAATAAATCTATACTATCAGCCCCAGCCCATTGTGGATCACTCGGCGGGAAATAATAGCCAATATCCCTCAAACTTAGAGCCCCTAACATTGCATCCATAATAGCATGAGTCAGAACATCCGCATCACTATGGCCAATCAGTCCCATTTCATGGTCAATTTTAATTCCTCCCAAAATCAAAGGTCTTTCTGGCCCTAATTTATGAATATCGTAGCCATTGCCTATACGAAGGTTCATCTTCTTAACTATTACTTAATAGAAAATAACTGTTTAAATACTGTATAGTATATAATGAATATACAAAAATATTCCTTTTTTTGAATTAATTTTATTGGTATTAGAGGTGGGTTGTGAACATTTCATTCACTCAAAAAGTAGTATTCACTGATAATTTTTTTCTGACAGAAGATGAGGGAGGAATTTTTGTAGTTAATGCCCAACAAGAAGGTGAAGATTTTCTGTTAGATGATTTAGCAGCTCAAATGTTATTTGCCTTAGTAGGTTCTGAGTCTATCCAAGAAGCTTATGAAGAAATTTTAGAATTAGAAGAAGAAGAATTAGAACCAGAGGCATTAAAAAATGACTTATTAGAATATATTGAAGATTTAAAAAATGATGGGATTATCAAGATTATCGACAAAAAAAGTATTTGTTATGACGAAGATATGATATCTTAAAAATGACATAATAAATCAAAAGTTATTTGTATTAATGGAAATAACAAAATTATTACAAGTAACTTAAATTATATATTTTCCTAAATTTAATTATAACCCTTAATATTATACATAATATCCTGCCTTATTTATCTCATAAAAATCCCAATTGCTAGCCTGATGAACTTTTAAAATTCACTTTTCCGTAGAGATATTAGACATCTCTAGAAAAGTTTCTGAAACCCTTATAACATTTTTCCAAAATCATTATTTTTTGAGAGTTCTATTAATAATCTAATCCAACCTTTCAGTATTACCTCCTGAAACCCAACCTATACGATCGCTAATATCATCTACCCGAACTTTTTGCCATTTCTTATCAGAACTCTCTTCCAAAACTATAACTTTCTCTTGATAAGAAATGCCTCCAATACGAATAGCATTCTTACTAGGAGTATCACGAAGAATTAAACCAATAGGTTCTACCACAACAGCTCTATAAGTTCCCGGATCTAACTTATTTGCTGATTTTGTACTGCTAGTACCTCCAGTTTGTTGAGGAGACTTACTAACTTTTTCAACTACAGGTTTTTCATTTTGAAATATTGGTTTTTCAGGTATTCTTGTCAGTTTAGCTGCAAAATAGAGAACTGCTGTTGCACTAGCTCCAGTTAGTAAAAGTATTGCTAAAATAAACCCTAATAGAAATTTGAAGAATCCATACAAACTCATAATCTTTCAGTTTTTTTTCTCAATTAAAACTTACCTTTAAAACCATCATATCTAGAAGCAAGACGCGCTTTACCTGCCGCTGCCCAATCTTGTAAAAACTTAATTTGTTCTTCAGCAGTTCTAGCTAAAGGAATAATTTGACTAGCAGACTCCAAGATATCCTCAGTAGTAAACTCACGATTTTGACTAAATCCAATGTGCATAGCCTCTATTAAAGATTGTTCTATTTCTGCACCAGAAAAATCTGGAGTTTCATAAGCTAATCTAGCTATATCATAACCCTTAATATTATAAGGTCGTAATCGAGATAAATGTACCTCAAAAATAGCTTTTCTTTCTTCCTGGTTAGGTAAACCAACAAAAAATATTTCATCAAACCTACCTTTTCGCAATATTTCTGGTGGTAAAGATTCAATATTATTAGCAGTAGCCACCACAAACACAGGAGATATTTTTTCAGCTAACCAAGTAATAAAAGTACCAAAAACTCGACTCGTAGTGCCTGCATCTCCTTGACTTTTAAATCCTGCAAAACCTTTATCAATTTCATCTATCCAGAGAACACAAGGAGCCAAAGCTTCAGCAATAGAAATCATCTGTCGAGTACGAGACTCCGACTCTCCCACCAAACCTCCAAATAAACGCCCCACATCCAAACGTAATAAAGGTAAATGCCAATGATGAGCGATCGCCTTAGCAGTAAGAGATTTGCCAGTACCTTGTATTCCTGCTAAAAGTAAACCCCTTGGATAAGGTAAACCATATTGTCTTGCTTGTTGAGAAAATGCTCCTCCCCGTCGTAATAACCAATCTTTGAGATTATCCAAACCTCCAATATCGGAAATATTTTCATGTGTAGGATAGAAGTCCAATATTTGAGTTTGACGAATAGTTTGCCGTTTTTCTTCTAAAATTAAATCAACATCATCAATTTCTAATCCTCCGTGGGTAGTGATCGCCTTAGCCAAAACTTTTCTAATTCTTTCTATAGATAATCCAAGAGAAGCCCGAACTACTTCATCTAATAAACGTTTTTCTACATATTGACCCATTGTCATTAGCAGGCGTTCTACCTCTTGGGAAATTTCTTGACTATTTGGGAGTGGGAATTCTATTATTGTAATAATTTCAGTTAAATCTTCTGGAACAGATATTTCAGAAGCTAAAATAACTAAATTTTTGGGTTGAGATTTTAACTTTTTTGCCAAATTCCTTAGCTTTCTAGAAATAGAAATATCTTCCAAAAATCGTTGAAAATCTCGCAATACAAATATTGCCGGAGCAGACTCCGGCAACTTTTCCACAAGTTCTAAACTTTGAAGAGGATTTCTTTTTCCCAAACCTATATAATTAGGATTATTTTGATATCCTTCCACAAAATCCCAAATATATACTGCTCTATTACCTTGTTTTTTTGCTGATTCAGCAATTGTATTTTCTACTCGTTCTTCCTCCCTTGTCTGGATATAAATTATTGAGTAGCGCGAACGTAATAGTAATTCAAACTCTGCTTTAAAATTCATAATATTTTTGTTCAGTCACTATTTATAGCAGGTTGCAGATATATAATACCATTTCTCAAAAGTCTTGCTATACTTGGAAGCTTGCAAAATTGCTTTTCTTTATAACCAAAGTTAGTAAATATCAGGAATTTGCTCGAACTAATAATATTTATAAATATAAAATTAAAACATAACAAAGTTTCTGGTAATTGGTATAAGGTACAAATAATTAATGATAAAGTCTTTGTAGTACGGGATATTGCTTACAACATGTGAATATGGCACTATATTTAAAGATGCCCTCATATCATAATTTTTCTAGCTTGTTAGCTTGTTAGAAGTCGAGAAAACATTTGTACAAGCTGTTTTCTACAGAACCAACTAATGCAATACAGAAGATCTCGGGAAAATGATATACAGAGTAAATCGTAAAAATCATGTATTACCAGCATCTTGCCCATCTAAGTGTACCTCATAACAACAGAAAGTGCTGTATAATATCCGAATAATTAGCTATCAAAAAAAATTCTCCCTTCTCACCTTTTTTCCTTCTGCCCTCAACCTTCTTTTTAATTTCATAATTCACAAGTAACTTCAATATTAAACTATTAGCTCTGATTCAGTTGCCTTTTGATAGTCTCTAAAGCTTCCCATCGACGATCTAAAACGGATGAGGAAGTCTTCGTACCAGATAATTTTATCCCTTGGCAATTATTATCACATAACTTTCTTGGAGGAACTTCTAAACAAATTTGCTCATATATCCATTTTTTAGGATTAAAACTTCCACCTGGAGGCAAAGTTTCTACTAAATCTTCCAAAGAATTTTCCACCTCTATTTCGGATAACTCTTTTTGGGTTGTAACCTCATTTAACCAAATTAACTCCTTTGGATTAATCACCAATTTATAGTTATACTTTTTTAAACATCTATCACAAGTGAGAGTAATAATTGTTTCTGATTTTCCTGTAACTTCCAGATAATTTCCATGATGAGTTACTTGTAAATAACCCCTAACTGGAGTAAGTGTTTCCAAGTCTAATATGAACTCTTCAACCTCTATTAATTCAGTTTTATTTGTTTTTTTTAATAGACTGGGAATAAATATTAATTCCATTTTGCTCCACCTCACTTATTCCTGACTAGAAATTCAGAATTCTGCACTAAGAATTCTGAATTTGCTATACTCAAATTAATGATTTTAATCCTTACAAATCATGCTTTTCTCCCAATTTTTCCTATTTTTTTATTAATTTCTAATTTTTACTACTAAACGGCGGTCTGGTTCCTGTCCATGACTGTAAGTTTCTAGGTCCTCACAGTCTTTAAGCATAGTATGTATTTGACGACGTTCCGTGGAAGATAGAGATGTTAACTCATACTCCTCCCGTGTTAAACGTACTTTTTTAGCTGCATACTCAGCCATTAATAATAGTTCTTCTTGGCGACGGGCTCGATAACCTGCTATTTCAACAGTATATGCCAAATGTTGTTCTGGATTATCATTATTTATATTCAGAATTGTATTGGTGAGATACTGAATAGCATCAATTGCTTTACCATCAACTCCCACTAGAACAGAAACTTCTTCTGGTGTCAGATTAGTTTCATCTATGGTCAGCCAATAAGAATCTTCTTGTTTTTGAGCTATGACTTTTGCGGAAATTTTTGCTAAGTTTAGCAGTTTCTCTAGCCATTGCTTTCCTTCATCTAGTTCTTTATCTGTATAACTATCGCTCATTACTACCATTAAGCTTTCTTCTTAGAATGCCCTGGTTCAAAGGGCAGTGCTTGTCTTCCCTTTCCTATCTTTGTTGTTTTTGGCTGTGACTCTTCTACTAATTTCTGAAGATTTTCAGGTAATGGTTCTTTGGATAAAATATATGCCTGAATAGTCTGAAATATGTTAGCTATCAGCATATAAAGTAGGACACCAGCAGGTAGGGGAGTAAACAGAAATATTCCTGAAAATAGAATTGGAGTAATTTTGTTTATAGAGTCTTGATTTGGATTAGCATTGTTGGCTCCAGGTCCTTTACCTGATATTGTTTGACTAGCATATATACTAACTCCAAAACCAATCACCATAATTAATATATCCCAATGAATCTTCCCATTGTTATCGAAGGCACCGACACGGCCGAGAGCTTTAATAAATAAAAATCCTTTATCTGCTGCAATTCCTGGGATTGTACCTTGAATTGTAGCTTCACCTGGTTGTAAAGCTACTAAATTACCCTCTTGATCGATTTCAACTCTTTCAGAACCTTTTGTTACAGCCCATAAAGGCTTAATTTTCGATTGATTATATTCATCAATGAGAGTGTTTAAAGATTTACCCTCTGTTGTTTGAAATTCAACCTTAATTTTATCTCCAACAATTAACTTATTACCATTAGGACTCAAAGCCAAAATTTGGTAGTGAACACCATCATTAATATATATATTTTGAGGTGAAGTTGTATAGCCCTGTGGTTGAATTCTTTCTAACTGTTCTTGAGGAAATATTTGTAAGTCTACAGTATAGTTGATATTAGTAAAAGGTGATCCACGCAAAGTAGCAAATAAAGCAAAAAGTATAGGCATTTGAAATAGCAGAGGCAAACATCCTGCCAATGGGTTAAACTCTTTCATTAGTTTGGCCATTTCTTCCTGCTGTGTTTTTGGATCATCTTTATAGCGTTTTTGAATCTCCTCCTGTCTCTTTTTCATCAAAGGTTGCGTAATTTTCATCTTACGCATATTCCTTATTGACCCAGCATTTAATGGGTAGAGACTTGCACGAATTACAAGGGTTAAGGCTACAATTGCTAAACCATAGCTTGGTACGATTCCATAGAAAAAGTCTAGGATCGGCAGCATTATGTTGTTGGAAATAAATCCTATACCAAAATCCATTATTTTATGTCTACCTTGGGGCTGGTGATATTTATAATTTTGACGATTTGAAATTATTTACTACTACTAATTCCAACATCTAGTTAGCTATCTGTAAATCCTATAATTTATCAGTATTTTCTCTAGATTAATATTTATAGTAGCTAATTGAAAGATTTATCTAGTAAAAGATAGTTCAATAACTATCTTTTACTAGTACTATCAACTTTTTGAGTTTTTGCTGCCATTTTTTCAGTTATGTAAGCTTCAATGTCTCTAAATCTTGGTATTGCTCTTAATTCTAGCCGAGTATTATTTCTCAGGGTAATTGCTAAATCACCCCAAGCACCTAGTCCTCTGGGTACTTTCGTAACTTTGGTAATTTCTGAGTAAACAATATCTGTACGATCTTGTCCCATCCAGCCCCCTGAAACTGAAACTCGGCGATTAGTAATCCTATATCTTAACCATAAGGCCCGAACAATAGCCGCAACAGTTAAAGGTAGGCCAATGATTGTTAGGCCAATTAATAGATTAAAGATTAAATCTCCTATATGGGGACCACCTTCATAGAAGACTTCCTCCCGAATACCCATGCAAAACCTCCACTTGTGCCAATAACTTCTCTAATTGTTGCAGAAATTCATAATAATTGCACTCTTGGGCTGTTGGTTTTACCACAATTACTATATCCCATCCTCTTGATATATAAGGCAATATTTTGCGCAAAGCTGCTCTAATTTGGCGTTTAATTCGATTTCGTACTACTGCTCCTTTGCTTACCTTTTTACTAATGGAAATTCCTATGCGAGTAGGTTTGTGAAGGGCCAATTTATCTTGCTCTGGAAACAATTTAGGCTCTTGCAGATGACGGAGAGCCCTTAAACTTAGATGAGAAGTACTTTTACGAATTCCTTTCTGATATACAATACTAAAGTTTTTATGATGACGAAGCCTGCTTTCTCTAGGCAACATAGTTAAGATTTTTAATATTTGTCTACAAATCAGAATTTTCTGTAAATTTCTAATAAACTGCCAGACGCTCACGACCTTTTTTCCGACGTGCTCTAATTACTGCTCGGCCATTTTTTGTACGCATCCTTACTCTAAAACCGGACACTCTTCTTCTCTTACGAGAAGTACCATGTAAAGTCCGCTGAGTCATTTTTATCTACTCCTTAAACCACTAATATAACAATTTTAAAACCACAATCCCTTAGTATTACATAAATATTTTGATAAAGTCTATACCCAAGCTAAGGATACTTTGAGATTTTTGACACCCAAAATGGCTCCAAAACTAGTATTTAAGATTTTGAACTTATTTTTAGCGTATCTTTTCCCAAAGTCCCTCTAAATCTTCTATCCCTCAACAAATATGTTACTCTATGCTCAAAAGCCATGTGCCAATATAACGCAGTAAAGGTACATCACCAGGAGTCCTGATATTAGCATTAAAGTGATACATTCCTCCAAATGTGGGGTTTTTTACATTGTGGAGAACTACTTCGATTTTATTACCAGCAGGAATTGGTTCGGAAGGGTAAATTTCTATAAAATTATTTTCTTTGTCCCATACTACTTCATCTATAAGTATTGACTCTGTTTTTTTAGAGTTTCCTCCCCCTACACGAATTTCTATTTTCTTAGTATCAAATTTACCTTTATAGTAATTAGGATAAAAAATAGATAACTGGGCAACAGCTAAATTTAATTTTTTGGCTGGTATTCGCAGTCGATAACGATCCCAAGTCCCAGATTTACCAGAATCTAAACGGAAGTTTAACTGATTTTTCTGTTCTGGTCCACCAAATAGTGTAAATCCAGGCATTCCCTGGGCTAAACTTGCCATTGAGAAGCCTGTTAATAAGTAACTGCTAACTATCAAAGCAGAAAATATACGTTTCATAGAATTTTCTCTAACTTTAAATCTCATAACTAAAACTTTATCAATATTTGATCAATACGGCTATAAATTTTATATTTTTGATCAGGAAAATTAAGAGGACATCGTTTAATTTTTTGTGCTTATTTTCTTCTTTTCCAAAGACAAAGGCCACCTACACTAATAATTAAGCCAAAGATAGTAGATGGTTCAGGAACTGTTTCAACTTGAATATTATTAACAACTAAAGCAGATGAATTAAACGTATCAATAACATCAACAATGCCTAGCCCTAATGAATATGCTCCATCGGCAGAAAAAGTATATGAAAAATTCTGGGAACCGGTTTCTTGAATGAAATTTGTTGAGGAAAGACCTAAGGAACTATTTGTGTCTCCCAGGGTAATTAAAGTATCATTCACTTGTAAAAAAGCATAATCACCAACACCTTCTTGGTTAAAAGAGCTATGCCTTACCCATAAGTGCTGAAATACCTACTATGATTGTATTCTAGAAAAGTGAATTTAAAGGAGAAAAATCATGCAATCATGGGCAGCAGAAGAACTAAAATACACTAATTTACCG
>JAKQYG010000141.1 GCA_023356515.1 Trichodesmium sp. MAG_R04
TTGTACAGAGTTGACATCCTCCCCGGCCTAAAGGCACGGGGATGCCTACCGAGCCGTAGCCCCTCGGCGGGTTGACATCTCACAGGCTGCTGCTACTTTGGCAGTAGTCTTATGCTAGCCTCAATGTCCGTTTTTTGTCTCGGATTGCCCACCCGCGACTAATATATTTCTTGTAAACTAAAAAGCATGATAGCATAGCATGCGAAAAAAAAATAAACTAGAAAGTCGCTCTAGAAGGGCGATGCTTTAAACCCAATTAATTTTTCGGTAAAAGGTAAAAAGGACAAATACCTTTTATTAACATAACTACCCTCAGCAAATATTTTGAGGTATTTTGTTCACTTTCTCATTATTTTCTTAATAGTTTGTAATAATTTGACAGAAATTTCTCGTTTTTTCAGCCCAAAATTCCATCAAACTTTTGCAAATGACAAATAATTAAAGACTATTGGTAATATATGCCCTTTTTATTTGATTTGCCCGTAGAGGCCATAGCTCTACGGGCAAGTCAAAAGTAATCTCTAAAAAAAAGTTATGTCTCCTGATCCTTTCAAGGGGATAAAAAATATTGAATAAATCTTTCAAGCCCCTGGTTTTAGTATTCGATATTAAATATAGTGATAAATCTAGGTTAATACTGAAATTATGCACTAGAATAAATACATAGAAGTCCTGAATTGGTTATGATAATTTTTCTAATAGTTAATTGGAGCTAAAAACCTTGGAAATGATGACTACTAACTACCCGAAAAATATTACAAATCAAATAGGATAGCTGTAGTCACCATATGTAAGTCTTGGATAAGTAACTGGACATAATTGTTGGGAAACTTATAAATGTTAATATCTAGGCTGGATAGAGGGTTAAGATTTAATGAGCTACTACCTTTTAACATATGTTGGAAAAATATTATCAATTGAATCAGCTTCAAACACCAGAACAAATTCAAATTGATAAATAAAAAAGTCGCCCTAGAAGGGCGAGGCTTTAGACCCAATTTGTTGGTAACTGAAACTAGTTATTCAATAGAAGCCAATAGATAGAAAATTTGACCCTTGATATTTATGAAATTGCTGCTGCTACCTTCTCATCTGCAGTTGCAGCAGTCAAGCGCTCATAAGTTGCACGCATTTTCAAACCAACTAAAACTTGAAATAGTCCACTACCATTATTAGAACCTGGATATTCTTGATGCTTCATCATTGCCTGGGTTATTTCACCATAGTATTGAGTAGAAGTATTGCTGAGGTGTCCTTCAATATATATCATTTCTTCGAGGTTATCAAAGTTACCATCTACTTCTAGAACTGAAACTTCATGGTCATAATAAGAATCTGGGCCATAGTACATCTTAATGCCAGGATAAGAACAGGTAAGTTTTCGTCCACAAGGAATCCAGTTAATAGTGGATCCTTCATCAAATAAATAGACTGGCTCAAAATCTTTTACACCTTCACGTTGGATCAAACGCACCCGCAAGACCTTATGTTCTTTATCATCAGGAATTAGTTGAGTGGGTAAAATTTGAATTATCACATCCGAATAAGCCTTTTGTGGGTCAATATAGGCTTCAAAATCGGGGCGACGAGCATTAATAGAAGCAAGTACATCCTCGTAACGGTGGCCTCTTTCTGCCATATCACGCTTGATTTTCCAAGAAATTTTAACTTCATCACTAATATCTAGATAGACACTAAAATCAATGAGCTCTCGGACACGCTCATCATAGAGAGGATGAAGGCCCTCAATCACTATAATATGATTAGGGTGAACTTTTTCTGGTGGATCAATCATGCCAGTTTCATGGTTATAAATTGGCTTATCGATAGACTCAAGATTTTTGAGGGCTTTAATTTGCTTGTACATAAGGTCAAAATTATTTGCCCTTGGATCGAGAGCAGTAATTCCTGTTTCCTTACGTTGCTTACGATCCAGACTATGATAGTCATCCAAGCAGATAACTGTAACTAGCTCTTCTCCAAATACATCTTTAATTCGGCGCAAGAAAGTAGATTTTCCGCATCCAGAATCTCCGGCAACTCCAATTAAAACTACTTTATCTGGTTTTTTCACAATAATTTCCCTCTAACACAAAACAACATTTACTAACATACCCCATGGTTTTGTTATGGGGGAGTCTAGGCTTATGAGTTAGTCCAGGACAAACTCCTCAGTATTTCTGGAGCCGTTTTAAGCCTTATTAGCTTTAACACAGACTATATCTATGAACTTGAAAATTAATTTCAGCCACTTGTTCCACTACATCTCCAATAACTAGAGAATTAAGGCTTTCTAGGGAAGTCAGCTAGATCAATAGATAAGTCCAATAAATTTGCTCTACATAAAACGACTTCAGTGAAGAGGGTTGCTTTACTACAGAGTAAAATGCTAAAAGAACCCTCTATCTTTGGAGTTTTGGACAAACCTTGAAGTTATTGACTCTAAGTCTTTATTACTAACTTTTGGGGAATATAATACCAGAATGGGATATTTCCTACAAGGATCTAAAGATAATAAAAGTTTGATCTTAAAAGAATCAAGAGTTTTTGATCTAAATAAGTTAAATTGCCTAAACTCGATATATTTCAAGTTATTTCAAAAAAATTCTGGACTTTATTTAATTCTCACTCCTGAACATCTTCTATAGAAATCCAGAGGGTAGTCTGAAGGCAAATATTTTTTGTCATTTGTTTATTAGTCTGAGAATACTGTAGCAATCCTATCTGATTCATGAGAAAAAAGGGCTGTTTTAAGGCAGAAGGCAGAATGAAAGCAGTTTGAGCTATTTAGCTCTTTCAAAAAAAGGTTCTCGAACCTTTGCCGTGCAGTTCCAAAAAGAGAAGTCTATCATGACAAATAAAATTGCACTTAGTGTAAAAAACAATATAGAATACTATTTTGTGTTTGTTTAAAAAAGCTTACAGGACTTAGGCAGTACCTCTATATATAGTGTATTTTTGGTAATTACTTTATATATTTACACTATAATCGGTGACTTTCAGTAAGTCCTAAGCTTAATCAACTGTATCAGAGTGAAAAAAACTGAAAAATGATTGTTTTGACTTATTCCCATAGTTTTGTTTATGGGAAAATTTCTAATAAGATAATGAATTAGGAAATTAACAAGATGATATTAGGAAAACAAAATTTTAAGTATTAAACTTCTTAAGTTTAGACTTAAAAAGTGTTGGCCATTAAACCATGGCATCTTAAAAAACACTTAAATAAAAAAGTGAATCATCATCTACGGCAATATACTCTATTTAAATGGAAAAGCAAATAATGAAAATTCAAACTGCATTTGGTGTAAAAGCCAATACACAACATGGTAGTCGTACTTTTGTATATGAAGTAGAGGGCATACGTTACAATGAAACTACTGACAAGTTTAATAGCCCTATCCGCAGGAGTGGATCCGTTTATATAACAGTACCTTATGACCGCATGAATCAAGAAATGCAACGAATTACACAAATGGGAGGTAAAATTGTCAGTATTAAAAGTATGAGTGAGCACTATCAAACTAATGGTCAAATAACTAGTCAAGAAGAAAAAACTCAACCTAAAATAACTAGTAAAAAAGAAGAAAAAACTCAACCTAAAATAACTAGTAAAAAAGAAGAAAAAACTCAACCTAAAATAACTAGTAAAAAAGAAGAAAAAACTCAACCCATGATTCAAGGCAAACCTCAGTCAAAACCTAAGTCAGATAAGAAGGGTATTCCAGTAAATACCTATCGTCCCAAAAAACCTTTTATTGGTAAATGCCTTTCAAGTAGTGAATTAGTCCGTGAGGGTGGTGAAGGTACTGTGCGCCACTTAGTATTTGATCTTTCTGGTAGCAACCTCCATTATTTAGAAGGTCAAAGTATTGGTATTCTGCCACCAGGAAAAGATGCTAATGGTAAACCTCACAAGATAAGACTTTACTCCATTGCTTCTACTCGTCATGGTGATAACCTTGATGACAACACTGTGTCTCTGTGTGTACGCCGTCTAGAATATAATCACCCAGAAACAGGTGAGAGAACATATGGGGTATGTTCCTCTTACCTATGTGCAATGGAAGAAGGTAGCGATGTAGCTATTACTGGTCCTGTAGGTAAAGAGATGTTGCTACCTAATGATGAAGATTCAACTATTATTATGATTGCTACAGGTACAGGAATTGCTCCTTTCCGCGCTTTCATCTGGCGGATGTTTAAGGAAAAAGAACAAAATCCTGATTATCAGTTCAAAGGTTTAGCCTGGCTATTTTTTGGTTGTGCCTACACTCCAAATATTCTCTATAAAGAAGAGCTTGAAGAGCTGCAACGTCAGTTCCCTGATAATTTCCGCATAACTTATGCCATTAGTCGGGAACAAAAGAATAAAGATGGGGGTAAAATGTATATTCAGCATAGAATTCAAGAAAATGCTGATGAATTGTGGGAACACATTCAAAAGCAAAATACTCACACTTATATCTGTGGTTTAAAAGGTATGGAAGGTGGTATTGATGAAGGAATGTCTGCTATCACTGGTAAGTTTGATATTGATTGGACTAAGTATCAAAGGCAGTTGAAGAAAGAGCATCGCTGGCACGTTGAAACTTATTAACAAAGAAAGGCATTTATGCTGAGGGCAGGAGGCAGGAGTGATTCCCATGGGATGACAAAGGTGGGGAATTTCTGGGGAACTGAGGTACCAGGGGTTTTAATCTCCCACTAAACTAAAGTGTAGTAGCTAATGTTCAGGAGGGGTCAAGGTCACCTTCTGCCTTTTCATCTGAATCCAAGTATTGAAAAATCAGGAAATTTTCATTTCTTGAATATTCTTTTGTATTATAAGTTAGTGGTAAGTCTATCAAATTATATATAGCAGTCGAAGTATGGCACTACGGGTAAGTAAGAAGTCAGAAGTAATCCCTGACTGAATTTCAGCATTTAGTAATGTCCTAACCTTTGCTTCGAGTGCTATATTAGCCCAGAATCATAATATTTAGGAGAAAAAAAATGAAATTTGGCAATCTTGCTAAAATTGCTGCTGGTGTTGCCGGTGCTGCTGTTACAGGTTATGGTGTAAAAAAAGCTGCAGATTATTTCCAGAATCGTGGTGAAGAAGAACCTAATCCTGAGACAAATGAAGAAGCAGAAGTAGAACTAGAGCAAGATGATATTGCTTTTGCTACTATGAAACCTGAGTCAGTACAGTCTTTCCTCGACACCACTTTTGGTGATCAAGGTCGTTATGTTCCTACCCGTTCATCCAAATTGTTTGAATATAAAGATCAAGACTATATGGTGATTTGGGCTTATGATAATAAGAAACAAAAAAATCAATTGTTGGCTTTCCAGTACACTCAAGAAGGTAGAAAAATGATTGCTAGTGTAGGATATAATAGTGGTGCTACTGACTATAATATTAACTTAGGTGGGACAAATTTAGCTGTAGAAATTAGTGGTAGTGGGGAACAAATTACATCAGGGCAAGGTCAAACAGGTGGTACAGATGAGGTTGATTTAGTTCCCGTTGAGTAACTTCATTGCCTTCATCGTCACAAATTCGCTTCAATTGAAGAGTCAAATTCTGGACTACTTAAGAATCTCCCATCTTCAGGACGGGGAGTATAAAGGAGCATATTGACAAGTAAAAACCTGCTTTGAACTGAGC
Organism: Trichodesmium sp. MAG_R04; assembly: GCA_023356515.1. Classification (GTDB taxonomy): domain Bacteria; phylum Cyanobacteriota; class Cyanobacteriia; order Cyanobacteriales; family Microcoleaceae; genus Trichodesmium. The sequence continues at coordinate 5,654 of JAKQYG010000141.1, forward strand.
AGGTTTTTACTTTGAACTTCTGGAGGCAGAAGGGCTATAAACATTCGGGTTTAGTATGATTATACTAATATTTTTAATATTTTCATAATAGTTTTATATTTGTCAAGCATAATAAAAATTGATTTAGAATTAACCTTTATAGAGATTGTCTCCCAATCAAATTAGATTCAAATTAAAACAATCTATTAATGTAGCAAATTGATTAACCTCTGGTTGTGAAATGGTATTTCTATTGAGCCAAAATCCCTTTATGCCTACATTAATTGCACCTTCATAATCAGCAGTAAAACTATCTCCAATGTGCACAGCTTGCTCAATAGTACAATTACATTTTTGTAAGGCAGCACTAAATATTTTTCTATCAGGTTTGGCTGCTCCTACCTCTGTAGAAATAGTAATATTACAAAAAAATTCCGCTAACTTCAGCTCTTCTAAAACTCGATAAAGTCGTGAATCAAAGTTAGATAGCACTGATAACTTGATGCCACTGTCACGCCATTGAGTTAAAGCAGGTTTCACATCAGGATAAACAAACCAAGGCTCAGCAGTAGCAAAACAATCATATAGTTCTCTAAAAAAGCTCCTAAAATCAGAAAACTGTTCTAATACTCCTACTTTTTGATAAGTTTCAGCAGCAATCTTGCACCACCACTCAAACTCTAACTCTGGTATTTTTGCAGATTCCGCTTCAGGAAAGGCCATCGGTGGGGCAGCCTTAAAACTTTCAAAAAAAGCTCGATTCACAGCAAGAGGGGAAATATTTATTCCCCACTGACTAGCAAATTGTTGATAAACTTCACCTACACTACCGCGCACACCAAACAAAGTACCAACAGCATCAAGCAAAATAATTTTAGTCATATTTTCAGACATAATGAAGTAATATAGAATCTGTTTATAATTTATAATTCTATACCACGCAGGCGAAAGCAGAAAGTTGCTTTTTTCGTAAATGTCTATTCTGAAAAACTATGCTACAAACTTGATAGTAAATTTTGAATAGGATTAATCATCCAGTTTAAAGCAACTTTAATCTGATGTTCCAAAGTTGGTAACCGATACAGATAAACTAAACGCCTTGCCAAATGTGCTATCTGACCATCTAGGGTAATGCCTAAACTGGTAAGAGTCGCATTATCAATTCCTAATGCCATCATTTCACCTAATGCTTGATAACGGAATGGCAATAGAGGCCGCCCAGTGAAAGACGCCCAAATATTCCAGGCGACATAATCTGATTGTTGTATTGCTACTTGAGCAGTAGTGGGAACTTTTTGCCCGTTTGCATCTTGGCAGTCTGCTAAATCTCCAAGAGCAAATATTTTTTGATCATCTTGTACTTGTAGAGTTACATTAGTAATAATTTGTTGGCGCTGATTTTTTGTTAATGGTAGCGACTCCACTATTGGAGAAACTTTTGTACCAACTGTCCATAAAACGATATCTACAGGAATAGTGTCAACTTGATCTTTATATTTTAAGGAAATTTGATTGGCTTTTATTGATTCTACTTCTGTTTCTAAATCAATCCAAATATTTCGTTCTGACAATGCTTTAGAAGCAGCTTCTCGGTTAAATTCTGGGGATGTTCCCAAAATCATGTCATTGCGTTCGACTAATCTAATTCTACCCCTTTCTGGTAAACGGTCTGCTAATTTACAAGCTAGTTCTACCCCGCTATAACCACCACCTATAACGGCAATCCGAATTTTATCGCTGTCAGATGCTTCTAAAACTCGCAATTTTTCTTGAAGATGGTAAGCATCATTAACTGTCCGAAATGGGATAGCGTATTCGGCAGCACCAGTGACCATATCTATAGGTGTTTCGCCTCCCATTGCTAAAACGAGGCGATCATAACTGAATGCTTGACCATTTTCTAGTTGCACTTTTTGTTGGTCAAGGTCTATTTTGGAAACAAAGCCTTGACAAAAACGAATATCGGTGTTTGCTAATAATTCTTCAAATGGTGGGGCAATTTCCCAGGTTTGCATTTCTCCAGTGACAAGTTCGTACAATAGTGGGGCAAAGAGAAAGCGATCGCGTTGGTCTATCAAGATTATTTCAGGTTTTTTTGATGATTCCCAGGGAAACTGGATTAGGCGAAGGGCTGTATATAGTCCACCAAAACCGCCACCAAGAATACAAATGCGCCGAGTTTTTTCTATCATAGTTAGGGTTAGGAAGTTAATTTTAGGTCACTTCTTTATAGGATAGCAAGAAAGTTAAAAGTTGAAAGTAAGATTTTAAGTGTATCTTTTAGAAGTTGGCCGTGTAGCATGAAAAATTTATGGCGATCGCTCTTTACTATCTGACCTTCTTTCTTTGAAAGCAAAATATGGTCGGCGGCCATTTGAAATTATCAGTCATGAGATGTTATCTGAGTATTTGGAAGGTTTAATAGATCTATCAATAACAATTCATCACTGTGATAAGACTATTATTCAGGCTATGTTTAATTTTGGAGTTGAGTAGGTTGTGGCTAACATACAGCAACGTAAATCTGACCTTGAGAAAGGAGAAGATGATACAAACCAAGTTGTTCGCTGTTTGAATGACCAACAAGAGGAAATATCTTATAGGGATCGTACTTAACTTGAGACGGGACAGAGATTGTCCCGAACTTCCATTGACTAGATGTCTATTGTCTGATTATGATGATGATTATCGTAATTACCAAGCAAGTTATCTAAACTATGAAAGAAGCAAATTTGTCCACAGAATCTCCCATCGTACAGCGTCCCCGTCGTCTTCGTTGCACTCCTGCTTTGCGACGTATGGTTGAAGAAACCCAGTTGACAGTCAATGATTTAATTTATCCATTGTTTGTGATGGAGGGAGAAGAGCAAAAAGTCGAGGTTGTTTCGATGCCAGGATGTTATCGCTATTCTCTAGATTTACTGCTCAAAGAAATAGAGGATGCTTATAATTTAGGAATTAATGCGATCGCCTTATTCCCCCTAGTTGCGGAAGCTAAAAAAGACAACTTTGGCACCGAAAGTTACAACTCAGAGGGGTTAATACAAAAAACTGTAAGGGCGATTAAACAAACAATACCAGATATTGTCGTCATTACTGATGTAGCCCTCGACCCCTATTCCAGCGAAGGTCACGACGGTATTGTGGGAGAAAATGGGGTAATTCTCAACGACCCAACTGTAGAAGTTTTGGTCAAACAAGCACTATCCCACGCCGAAGCAGGTGCTGATATTGTTGCACCCTCAGATATGATGGATGGGCGTATTGGAGCGATTCGTAAAGCTCTTGATGCTGCTAAATACTTCGATGTGGGAATACTTGCCTACTCTGCCAAATATGCCTCAGCTTATTATGGCCCGTTTCGGGATGCTTT
>JAKQYG010000142.1 GCA_023356515.1 Trichodesmium sp. MAG_R04
AGCATAAACTATCAAGGAGCTTGCCAAAGTTTTGAAAATTGGCAATAGGCTGTCAATAGGTCGTGAATCTGATCGTTAGAAACCAGCAACGGTACTCACGTATTGTGATTGCACTTAGTTGGAGATCGCAATCTGGGTTCTAATAGACGCTACATTCTGAAGTGCGAAATGTGGGATAGAATCATTACCGCAGCGAGACCACTCGCTTTGCAATTCCCCAAAAGCTTTCTTCATCTCTTATTTAATTTTTATTCTAAAGACTTGATATTATCCAGCACAAGATTTTAGGAGCCAACCAATAACAATTCCTAAACCTCCAAATCTCACAGCTTGCCAAAATGGTTCTTTTATGCTGCTCCAACCAAATAAACTGCTTTCTAGGTTTAATTCTATTGTTTCCAATTCTGTCTGTATCTGTTGTAACTCTTTTTGTAATTTATAAGTTTTTTGACGACGTACTTCCGGTCGCACTTCTTCTAAACGACACTGAAGTTCTGCCTTGCGTTTTTGGTAATGCTGAACTTGGGAATAGCGTTCTTTCAAAACCGCAAGGTTACCTTCTACCTCTGCCAATATTTGTGCCAACTCCGTCTCTGAAACTCCTGATTCCTCATTAACTGGAGAATAATTTGAACATTCATCATTTAATTTTTTCGGAGAATTTTCAAGATTCATGCTGGCAGACTTAGAGCTTGCTAATTAATTATAGTATATACATATAAGTATAACTCAACTTCTGTAACTATGTCTAATAAAGTAGAGACTTCTAATCATAGAGATTTACAAGAATATAGTACCCTAGAGCTAGCTCAAGCTTTAGCCCAAAAACTTGCTATATCAGAAAGAGACTGGCATAGACTTAAATCTAATCGCCAAGTTCGTGCATTAGAGCTAACTGTAGCTGCCTTAATTTTTTTGATTAAGAGTCAACCAACTGAAGCTCTTACACGTTTAAGTCAAGCCATTAAGTGGCTAGATAGATCAATATCAGCACCTCCATGTCCAACTCACGGTTCTCAGAAAAATTAATTAGTTTAAGTTAATTATTCATCATACTAGGGGGAATCTAGAGTTATTCCTTACCTTTTTACATAGCTTTAACTCTGTCCCCTGACAGTTCCATTCAATATAATCAAAAACTTGGTAGATAATGTATATTCCTCGACCACTTTCTTTTTCATTCTTACAATCTGTGCATTTTTCAGAATCATGAGCAATTAGTTGCCCATTTTGCTTGAATCTACAAGGTGGTTTAAAACCAGGACCTTGATCTGAGATCAGCCACCAATGGTAGTCTTTAACAATTGAAAAACGCACTAGAACAGTTTTATTGGGGTCTAAATTGTTACCATGCTTTGCCGCATTCACTAACGCCTCTTGTAATCCTAGCCTTAGTTCTGGATGCCAATGTTTAGGAACATTCGCCAGTAGGAAATCTAGGATAGGACACAAATAGAGGGTAGAAGGGAAGCTCATTGTCACCCAATTTTGACATGTTTGACGTGGACCCGATGATATAGCAACCACTAAAAAAACTCCCTAGCTTTATGTATGGGGCATAGTTATAAACTCCTTTTATTAAGAGTTATGCGTTTCCTCTACGGTTCAAAAAGCTTTTATTTAAGCATTTCTGCTCTCATATTTTCTATAATATCAAAAATCTTAATAAAAATAAAGTACCTAATAAAGATAAAGATTGATTTTGAGACCAAAATACCAGTTATCAAAAGATTAAAAGGTACTCTTTCGAAATTATTTTTCAGCGCCTCCTCATATTATCATCTTTAATATAAAGTTCCATCTTAATTATCTGCACAATCAAGATAATTTATAAACTGGATTTAATATCGCTTTTGTCTGGAATCATTGACCAGAAATATGGTAAAAAAATGGCATCTAATGTAATGTAATTTAATAAAATTTAATATAAGTATATACTTCTACTCAATCTATAATTGATATCAAAATTTAGTTATTAGAAATTATTATTAATTGCAGGATAAGCAAATCTACTACTTAGGGATTGCTGATAAAATATTAAAGCATTGATACATAAAGGTCCTAACCTTTTTTTTGTAGAAAAAACTACCTGGTTTTTCCTCCTTCACGTTGAAAAAGTTAGTATTTTCGGCGCTCCCACATTTGAAAAATCAAAGGACAAATATATCCGACTACCTCTTCTATACATTTCCTGTTCTGATTTAGGGACGTTACATGCAACGTCCATAACGACTTCTCTGCTTCTTAAAAAGACTTTTTCACTGGCGCTCCTCTTTCTACTGAGAATAAATTCCCATATTCCTCTTATAATTCCGACCAAGAAATTAAACTTGCCATCATTATCCAGTGATTGTCCGGAGATAGCTGATAATTTGATGGGCATTCAAATTTTTCTGGCGTAGGTCCATATTTGTCCACTTGTTTGTAAATCATTGCTGCAGATATATCCCTGATTTTTGGTATATTCTAGCTGAAAAACATGGTATTAAAGGTTAAAAACCAAGATGTTAAGGTATTATAGCAACCCTAAATAGGTTGTAACAATTCAAAAAGTATAAATAAACTCTAAAACTTTTACCCAGTGCCTATTGCCTTAAAATTTATTCCCAAAACTTAGCCAGATTTTTGACACAAACAAAATAGGATTGCTATATGTTATTGCCTGACTTTAGGAAATTGGTATAATCACTTCATTACAGGAATGGGTTTTCTTCGCAACTAGAAGGGTTTAGGATATGGAGTATAAGTTTTTATGATTTTCTAATTAGTAAAAACGGGGATGAATTCTAGGGTTAAGCATATTATATACAGGTTTATTGCCCTTGAGGTGTTGTGCAACGATTAGTGGGACATTCTCAGATTTGACTCGGTAATACCAAATTTCATCCGGGATAACTTTGACTGTAGGTCCAGTGCTACATTGACCAAGACAACTACTTGGTTCAATATAGACCCCAACCAAATTTTCTGTGTTATCTTTAAAGGTTTTGAGGACTTCTTGAGAGTTTTGGCGCAGACAAGAATGATTCTGGCAAACAAATACATAGCGATTATTAGAATTAATTTTCTGTTTTTTACTTTCAGATGTTGACATTAGTTATAAAAGTTTAATATATCTTTATTATACATTATTAAGCTTTGATTGAATTCAGAGATTGGGATACCATAGTAAACGATAGGGTTTTTTTTAGTCTTAATTGAAACAAAAAAAAAGAAAGATTTTGATTTTGATTTTATAACTATCATCATTACTCTAATAAGAAAACAAATTTCAGAGGTAAATATGACTAACAAAATTGTATCAGATGTTATGAGTTATAATCCCATCACTGTCAAACCAGAAATGCCTTTGAAAGAAGCAATTAAAATTTTGGCGGAACAACACATTAGTGGTCTTCCTGTAATCAATGAAAATGGAAAGTTAGTAGGGATAGTATCGGAAACAGATTTAATGTGGCAAGAAAGTGGGGCTACTCCTCCACCTTATATTATGGTGCTAGATAGTATTATCTTCCTAGAAAATCCTGCTCGATATGAAAAGGAAATTCATAAAGCTTTAGGAGAAACTGTTGATGATGTAATGACTAAAAACCCTCTAACTACTACACCAGACCAACCACTGTCAGCAACAGCTAAACTTATGCACGAGCGCAATATTCATCGATTACCAGTGTTAAATGAAAATGGTGAAGTGATTGGTATACTAACTCGTGGTGATATTATTAGAGCTATGGCAGCTGAGTGAGTTTGATTATATCATGAGCTATGCAAGTCAACCAAGAAAGCTAAGTCTGGTTTTGTTCAAATCATGAAGCAAAACGGCCATTCACCCCGACAGATGATCTATAATTTGATATTTTCGCAAGTTATACAGAGGGTTTCCCAAGATTGAGGTATACCTTTCCGTCTTAGTCAAGTACATCTATCGCGGGCAAGATGCCCGCACTGGGAACATCTAATTTTTAAGATATGATACTCTGTATAATTGGAATTGATTGTATGTTTAAAATAATAATGGGATAGCTTTTGATAAGTGTCTTCTTTAACCCTATTGCTAGACTATAAAATTATTTCCGCACTATAGTACAAAACAGAAATATACAATGAATGTTACCACAGATTCAATTCAGCAACTACTAATATCCGAAGAGCTAGGCGATCGCTTGCGCGGAGTTAATCAATTACGTCAAATAGAACCAGCGATCGCCTTTGAATTAATTCAAACTGTTATTAAGGACAAAGATAGTCGCGTTCGCTACGCCGCTGTTAGCCAAATGTCGATCTTGGGAAAACAGAACTTAACGATATCCCAAGAAGTATTGCGTGACCGTCTTTTCAAGGACCCTGAAATAGATGTCCAAGCAGCAGCGGCAGATGCTCTAGGAGCATTAAAAATTACTCAAGCTTTTGATGACCTACTAAATATATACCACAATACTACAGAATGGTTGCTAAAACTCAGCATAGTTGCAGCAACAGGAGAAATGGGAGAACCAAAAGCATTATCTTTGCTGGAAGATGCTCTAAACTCAGAAAATGAACTAATACAGATTACTGCTATTATTGCTCTAGGAGAATTAGGAAATTTAGAAGCTATTCCTTTACTAAAACCCTTTGCTGTCCACAGTGACTGGCAAATACGTCATAGAGTTGTACAAGCTTTACAGAAGTTAGGAGGTCCAGAAGCAAAACAAATAATAGCACAGTTGCCTAAGGATCAAGTTGAGCAGGTTGCTGAGGAGGCGAGGAAGTAAATTGGCGATCGCTAACTTATTTATTCTCTTTATTCCCTTAGGGACCCATGTAAGCACATAAATACTATTAAAACACATACTCAGGACAAAGAGCATTGACTGTAAGCATTTAGCTATCAGCTATCAGCTAGAAGGAAAAATTAGTCTCCAAGAAAAATTAAAAGTCTGACACGAAAAAGATGATCAGCTCAACTGAGTAATTTTAGGACTTACCCATTAACGCTATTGTTAGTGGTGTGTTAGCGCTAGGGTAACAGACCAAGACTATATAGATGGGACTTTGGTGTAAGTCATGTAATTTATTGCTTTTATGCATCTTTTTGCGCAGCATCAACTAGGAAAAGCCCTCGAGCTGAATGCTTACCATTGACTTAATTAAATAATAATAATAGAACAAGTATTTTAAGTATACTATGAGATAGTCAAAATTTGAAAGATATGGTTGTCTTGACCATGAATGGAATGCCTGTGGACAGATTGCTGCCAACAGTTCTGGTAGAAGCAGGAAGTAAACATTTAAATATCACTAATTGTGAAGTTTTATATTAGTTTTATAAAGTAGGAAAAATTCTATGTTCTTAGATGAATTGACTCCAGTTGTGAAAGAATTGACTGAACAGCCGGTTGCCTTTTTCGGAGGCTTTGTGTCTGGTATACTGCGACTAAATCTCAATGATGATCCTGTTCAAACTTGGCTTAAGAAACAGACAGGTTATACTTCCACTAATGGTTCCACCACGGATGCTGATAATACTAAAAGTGAAGGTCCTCAATCAATTGATATAGAATAGTATTTACAAGACTTACCAAAAAATTGGGTTTAAAGCCTCGCCCATAAGCGGGCGAATTTTTAGTTGATTTTTTTCACAGGTTATGTTACAATACCTTTCAAAAAACGGACATTGAGGCCAGCAGCCAGACTACTGCCGAAGTACCAGCAGCCTGTGAAATGTCAACCCGCCGAGGAGCTACGGCTCGGTTGTTACCCGGTGCCTTTAGGTCGGGGAGGATGTCAAACATAATTACCATGTCTAGTAGAGGTGTTTTTTCTATTGTGGAATGGAAAAAATTGTCATTTAATCCCTACAGGTAATGTGTAATTTAAGATTGCGCCTAAGTCCTGGTTTAAAGCAAATGTAGATATATTTCATACAATGTCTCTACACCAAATTATATAACAGATTTCGAGTAAATGGTGAAGATTATGTAGTGCAGTTACTTATCCGCTTAGGTGTACCTCATAACAACAGAAAGGGCTGTATCTGAATAATTAAACTGAAAGCCTTATAAAAATATTATTAAATCTTAATATATCAGAGATATCTAAGTAAGATTTTATTACCCAAAAAATTAATGACAAATCATCAATTGAATCTACCTAACTTTGAGAAAGCAGAAGATTTACTTAATGATTTATTTGAAAGAGTAAAAAGTCAGGAAAGTGAGTTAGCGGGTGGGGAAACTCAAGAGTTAAAAAGAGGAGCAAGTGCAGTTTATAGATTGAAGGAAACTAGCATTACTTTTGGTCATCCTCGTAGTAGATTAATTCCTCTTACTGCAAAAGGTTTTGAAGCAAAAGGAATGGATTTAAATTACGAAGTTAGGCAGTTAATGAAGCAGTTTGACTTCTATTCTATGGTTGTGAGTATCGATCTTAGACCTCAACCAAGTGTTTTAATTTCAAAGTTAAAATGTCTGCTTGATTTTGGTCCTCAAGGAAAAGAGGAGCCAATAGTTCATCGTATTATTCCAGATAGTAAATGGCAAGCAATATTAAAGACAGGAGTTAACTTTAATTTAGGACTAGATGCTAACTTGGATGTGGGAGTTGAAGTTGATGGTTCTGAGTTAATAAAAATAGCTAATTATCCTGATTATGACACATCAAAAGTTTATGTAAGAGCTAAAAATGAATTTAAAACTTTTATTGTTTTAGATGGTTTAAATTATCGATTTGGTAAGTTTAATATTTCTGCTCATGGGGAAAATAATTCTTGGTGTGACTGGCAACTTGAAGAACCAGAAATTCAGGATAAATCTACTATAGAATTTAATATTATTTTTAAGGTTCCGAAAGGATGGGAGTTTATTGATTTAATTGGTCATGCCTGGATTGAACCTAAAATTGATTGGTTGAATGGAGAATTAACTCATATAATATCAAGTTTACCTGGTTATTTAAAAAATTTGTTTGGAAGTAAAGACAAAGCAGCTAATAGTTTTGCGGTTGGGATAAAGGAAGAATGGATTAGTCAGCGAGAAAAACAAATTATCTTACCAAAATTGTAGATTATTTACTTTTTTATTGTTCTTAATTTCTATGACAATGAATCAATGTTTTTGTAATATTCTTGTTTCTAATGAGAATAGGGTTAGAGTCATAAAATCAACTCCTCAGTTAGCTAATCAAGAGGAGTTAATGGGCAAGTTAAATCTTGGTAAAATTAATGATAAGATTAGAGAAATTATTCAAGCTCCTGCTAATTTGAAAGGTGAACAAATTACTAAGGTGGGAGAAGCTTTATTTGAGGCTTTGTTTGATGATCAATTAAGAGAATATTTTTTGTCATACCATCAAGAAATTGTCAAACAACAGGATGCAAATTTGGGAGTTATTTTAGAAATAAATGAGGAAGCTATGCCGGAAGTTGTAGCTTATCCTTGGGAGTTAATGTGTTTACCTGAGAAATATAATCAAGGTCAGATTTATTTCGCTACTAATCGTAAATTAAGCTTTTACCGTCGTCGATATCAATTACAAGAATCAAAGAAATTATCTATTAAAATTAATCAGGATGAACAGTTAAAAATTGCTTTACTTATCTCGAAACCGACGGCTGATTCTGGATTAAGCAATGTGGAATATTACGAAGTACAGCAATACTTAAAAAGTGTAGATACTAAACAAGAGCAAGTTAAATTTTTATCTGTTATGAATTCTCTAAATTTCTATAGTATTGTAGAAAGATTAGAAACTGAGAAACCGGATATTTTTCATTTTATTGGTCACGGTCAATTGGTTGAGAAAAATGGAGAGGGTGTAGGACAGGTTGCTTTTGTTAATGAGTTTGGTGAAACTAATTGGAAAGATGCTAAAATGTTTGGTCAATTGTTTACTGGTCATCAACCTAAAGTTGTGATTTTACAAGCTTGTGAAACTGGAAAACAATCTGAAACTAATGCTTTTAGTAGTCTGGCTTATCGCTTAATGCTTGAGGGAATTCCGGTGGTTATCGCTATGCAATATAAGGTTTCTAATCAAACGGGGATTAGTTTTGTGAAAGAGTTTTATTCAAAAATAATAGAGGGTAATTCTGTTGAGATGGCAGTACAGAAGGCTCGGTTTAAATTGGGTATTGAGAATGGTTATGAGGCACGAGATTTTGCAATTCCTGTTGTGTTTATGAATGCTTTAGATGGTTATTTATTTGCCAAAGAATCTATGGATATAACTAAGAAAAAAAATAGTTTCTTGAATTTAACGGGGGAACAAAAAAGAAAACTTCGTGAAGAGATTGAAAGGGTGTTATCACCTGAGGATAAACTGAAAAATATATTCAAGGAATATCCAGATAAATTTGAAGCTAATTTTTATAATCAAATTGCAGGAGGTGACTATCGTACAAGATTGGTTAATTTAATCATTGAACTAAATAATAAACAACTTATTGTTGATTTTATTGAAATTGTTAGGTATGAGTATTATAATTTTGATCAAGATTTATAAATAGTAGATAAAATAGTAATGTAAGTACATTTCCAATGACATTGACTGATAAGCAAGGAATCAAACTTCGTGAAGAGATTGAAAGGGTGTTATCACCTGAGGATAAACTGAAGAATATATTCAAGGAATATCCAGATAAATTTCGAGCTAATTTTTATAATCAAATTTCTGGAGATGATTATCGTACAAGATTGATTAATTTAATTACAGAGCTAAATAATCTCCCACTTATTGATGATTTTATTGAAATTGTTAGTAAGGACTATTCATCAATTAAAGAACGTTACCAAATATATTTACAACTTTCTCCTCTTATTTTTTTACTAAAAGAAATTTTTCAAAAATACCAAAATTTTAGGGATTTTTTTGGAGATTTTGGAGATATAGATGGATTAGAAGATTATTTATTAAAATTAACTGAAAAAAATAATCTGCTTTTAAGTGATATAGATAGTTTCTCCCTTAAATCTTATCCAGGTTTCATGGATTTTGTGGAACAATATTTAGCTAAAATTTTGACTGCT
>JAKQYG010000143.1 GCA_023356515.1 Trichodesmium sp. MAG_R04
ATTGATAGTAGTGTTGAAAGCGGTTAGGGTTTTCTCCATAACGCCCATCTGTGGGACGCCTACAGGGTTCAACGTAAGCTACTGACCAAGGTTCAGGACCGATCGCCCGCAGAAAGGTGTGGGGATTCATTGTACCTGCTCCTTTTTCCGTATCATAAGGTTGAGCGATTAGACAACCGCGATCGCTCCAGAATTGATTTAAGGTGGCTATGACTGATTGGAAGTTCACTTAACTTTTTTGATGTTTTGAGTTTACCTGAAATTAGAGCATTTTTGGGATTTTGTAGAGCAAAATACTCTGTTAATTTTTCCCATTTATTCATTAACATAAAATAATTCTCTTGTCAACCAGGAAAAATATATTTTTGACTATAATTTCATGTAAGTATTCAGCTATTACCCCTTTCCCCCCAGAAGATTGCCTATAATGTAATAATAAAAACTACATAATTTTAATTCGGGTTGTATTATGACTAAATTATCACGAAATTAGGAGATTGAAATTAAGCGATCGCCAACTATAGCAATCCCAAATAAGTTGTGATAATTTAAAAACTCGAAATAAACTCCGAAACTCTTGCTCGTTGACCATTACCATAAGCTCCCATACCAAAAAGCGATAATATTTTGGGTACAAATAAAATAGGATTCCTATATATCTCTATGACTTATTCTAAAAATTTATTTTTAGAAATCTAGCCTTTTCCTAGCCAAGCAAAAGCCCTAATTAACTCTGCATTAGCATTTTCTTTATAGCATTTTCCGTGGGATAAAATAATTTTTTCAGCTCCCCATTTCAACATCTTTTGTAAGCAGGCACGCCCTTGATTTTTTCTTCCCCAAAATGTTGTTCGTAAATCCAGTGGTGCTTTACCATTTGGAGCAGCACAACCAGCTAACTTCATCAATAAATGCAATTTTTTACTAACTTTATTCAGCTCAAAATTTTCAATTAAATCTGCCAGAATAACTGTAGAACTTTTTCTGTGAAAAAAAACAACCTCATCCATAAACCTACTACCTCGAAAAACTAATTGAGAAATATCCTCTGACCAGTCAATTGGTGCTTCATCATCAAGAAAAGCATTAAAAGTCACTTCAATTTTTTGTTGTGCTGCACGTTCTACAACTCCTGGTGATGCCCATGCAATAGCTTCTGGATAAGCTTTTGCCCAACTACCAATATGAGCATAATGGATTTTGTTCGGTGAAATTAAGTGATGAACTGAACCCAAAGCATCAATTTTAGCTTTTAATTCTGGGACTAATTCTATGGGAGAATGACACCATAATTTATTATTTTTCAATCGGATAATAGTCATGCGTGTGGGAAAAGGAATATGTGTTCCATACATTGCCATTCTGACAATAGGGCCATCAACAATCCAAATATCTTCATCGATAGCTTTAGGAATATTAAGTGGTTCGTATAGGTCAATTATGTTTTGGTTCATAGGAAAAAAATACTAATAAAAATTTGAACTTTTAATTCAACTTTAAAGCACTAACTGGTACTTCATCCCAAAACTCAACTATTCGTAGTGTAGCTTTCCATCCTTGTTCCTTTTGAGTACTAGTTAAGTCCTGTTTAAAAGATTCGTGGCATTCTTGAGCTTGTTGTTTATCACAACAGGCAATACAAGAGTAGACAATACCAGATGGATCTATCTGTTCATTTACCCAAATAGTCATAGTTAATAACCTTTAGTATATATTTTAGGAGTGAGCAGCAAAACTGAAATGCTACTGTACAGAAAATCTAGAAGTCAATAAATACTAATTCTTTAGGGGTTAAATATACCCTGTCCGTTTCCTTCCTATTTCCCCCTATATATTACCCTATATCTCTACTTAATGGCCAGACTTACAAAAAGAAACTTGATTGGTAGGATAAATCTTTAGAATATTTTAATGTTGCCTATTTTAATTTGGCCAGTAGAAAAAACCTCATCTCAAGCAATAAACTTAAACAAAATGTTTACAAGCAAAGCAATTACTTATTTGAGTCTAGAAAAAGGTCTCATAAAGCTTTAGACTGGAGTTTTGCAGATAGTAGAATTTGAGGTGTATAAAATCAACAGTGAGAAAAATTATAATTGCTGGGAACTGGAAAATGTACAAAACCCAACTAGAAGCTAAAGAGTTTCTCCAGGGTTTGATGTCTCAACTAATAGAAACCTCCGAAGAACGAGAAGTAGTTCTCTGTACTCCCTTCACCGCACTAGGTTTTATATCAAAAATTTTGCATGGTAGTCGGATCAAATTAGGTGCGCAAAATGTTCACTGGGAAGATGAAGGAGCATATACAGGAGAAATTTCTGCTTTAATGCTTAAGGAAGTGGGAGTTAGTTATGTAATTGTGGGTCATAGTGAGCGCCGTCAATATTTTGGTGAAACTGATGAAACAGTAAATCTGCGTTTAAAAGCTGCTCAGAAGCATGGCATAACTCCTATTCTCTGTGTGGGAGAAACTAAGCAACAAAGAGATTCAGGTGAGACAGAATCACATATATTTTCTCAGTTGGACAAAGATTTAGTTGATGTGAATCAAGAAAATCTAGTAATTGCTTATGAACCAATATGGGCCATTGGTACTGGTGATACTTGTGAAGCTGCAGAAGCTAACCGAGTTATTGGTTTAATTCGTGGTAGGTTAGATAATTCTAATATCACTATTCAATATGGTGGTTCTGTTAAACCTAACAATATTGATGAAATTATGGCACAACCAGAAATTGATGGTGCTTTAGTTGGGGGTGCAAGTTTGAAACCCGATGGTTTTGCTCGTCTGATTAACTATCAATAACTTGAGATTTTTCTTTTCAAGGGAATAGGAAATAAGGAATAGGCGAGGACATAATTATTTATTACCGAAAATTTGGGTTTAAAGCCTCGCCCTTCTAGTAGGGCGTACTTTTTGGTTAATTATTTTTAATAAATATGTTCTTATGTTGTTAGTTTGAAAGCCAAATTATGAAAGCTATATTTAAGTACTGTATATATCCAAAGCCTTGAAAAAAAACGATTAGCCAAGCTATTTGAGGTTTATTTTTGGAGGTTTCGGCTATACCACTACAGCAATCTTTAAACTATTTAAACCAAGCTTATAAAAATTTATTTACTTCAACTAAAAAATAGAAAAATGCAGAGTTTAATTGAAGGTTTTGTGTGGGGAAAACGTACCTACATAGTGGGTATTTTGAATGTTACACCAGACAGTTTTAGTGATGGCGGTGATTTTAATAAACTAGAAACAGGTTTAGCCCAGGCAAAAAAAATGGTGAAGGCGGGTGCTGATATGATTGATATTGGTGGTCAATCAACTAGACCAGGGTCTGAAGTGGTTTCTATAGATGAGGAACTTAATCGGGTTTTACCAATAATTAAGTTATTAAGAAGTCAAAAAAATATTTGTGCTGAAATTCCAATTTCTGTTGATACTACTAGGGCGATAGTTGCAGAAAAAGCTATTGAAGCTGGTGCTAATTTAATTAATGATATTTCTGGTGGAACTTATGATGATAAGATGTTTTCTGTGGTGTCTGCTCTGAAAGTACCGATTATTTTAATGCACATCCGTGGTACACCAAAAACTATGCAAAAATTGACAGACTATCAAGATTTAATTGGGGAAATTTATCAGTTTTTAGAGAGCAGAATTGAGATGGCTTTTAAAGCAGGAATTGAAAGAGAGAAAATTATTATTGACCCTGGTATTGGTTTTGCTAAAAATTACGAACAAAATTTAGAAATTATCCGCAATTTATCAAGATTTAAAAGTTTAAATTGTCCCATTTTAGTGGGATTATCTCGTAAAAGTTTTATTGGTCAAATTTTAAATCAACCTGATGCTAAACAAAGGGTTTGGGGAACTGCTGCTGGTTGTGTGGCGGCGATCGCTCAATATGTAGATATTTTACGGGTTCACGATGTTAAAGAAATGTCTGAAGTTTGTCGAGTTGCTGATATTATTTTTAGGAATAAATAATTATCAAATCTTGGCACGACCATCTTCGCTGGAACAACCATAACTCACTTTTAACGAAATCCTCCAAACTAAGCGGTCGGTACTAATAACTAATAACTAATAACTAAAATGTCTCGCTCTAAAGCTCTTTATTCTTATATATTAATCCGTTTGCTATTGGCACCACTGATGTTGTGGACAATTAGTACTTTAGTTTTCTTATTATTACGAGCAACTCCTGGAGACCCTGTAGATGCTATTCTTGGACCAAAAGCTTCAACGGCAACTAAAGAAGCTCTCCGGTCTCAACTTGGTTTAGATGGTTCACTACTAAAACAGTATCTTAACTATCTAGGAAAATTATTTAGTTTTGACTTAGGTACATCAATGACTACTCGTGGTGAGTCAGTTTGGCAAATTATTCAAAATTATTTTCCAGCTACTTTAGAATTAGCAGTATTTAGTATGGCGATCGCTCTAATTGTTGGGATTACTATTGGGTCTATTGCTGCTTCTCATCCTAATACTCGTTTAGATGTTGGTGGGCGTTTGTTTGGAATTATTACTTATGCAGTTCCACCTTTTTGGGCAGGGATGATTTTACAATTAATTTTTGCAGTACAGTTGAGATGGTTTCCTTTAGGTACTCGTTTTCCTATTAGTGAAAATCCACCTCCAAGCATTACAGGTTTATACACAATTGATAGTATTTTAAGTGGCAATATCGATCATTTTTTTACATCTATATATTATTTAGCTTTGCCAAGTTTAACTTTAGGAATTTTGCTGAGCGGTATTTTTGAAAGAATAGTCAGAATTAATCTCAAACAAACATTACAAGCTGATTATGTGGAGGCTGCTAGAGCAAGAGGTATTTCTGAATTAAGAATATTATTTGCTCATGCTTTGAAAAATGCCATGATTCCAATAATTACGGTTTTAGGATTAACATTTGCTGCTTTATTAGGAGGAGCAATATTAACAGAAGTAACTTTTTCTTGGCCTGGTTTGGCAAATAGATTATATCAGGCAATTAGTTCGCGAGATTATCCAACTGTGCAAGGAATAGTCGTATTTTTTGCTGGTATTGTTGTAATGGCTAGTATTTTTATTGATATTTTAAATGCTTATATAGATCCCAGAATTAGGTATTGAAGAGATATCAAACTCTTGAAAAACTCTTTAGCTTCTAGTTGGAGTCTGCTGAAAAAGTCTTTTTAAGAATTAGGGGAGTAGGTAGGGACGTTGCATGCAATAATGATGTTCATTAAGTTAGTATAATTGAATATCCACATGCTGCAGGCTTTTATATATCTTTAAATGTATAACAACGTGCGCTGGTATGTTTAAATAATAAAAATTACTACTAATGTAATATAGGTGAAAGTATTGGTAATAGTAGCATAAGTCGTACTATATTAAAGACAATATTAATTTCCAGTGCTTATGTTTGTTCTCCTCTAAATGGTTTAATCAATTCTCCTCGCCCGGTAAGATTTGATACTCCTATAGCAGCAGGTGAAACTAGGATATCTGTAGAAAATATTTCCGCAGTGGTAATGCCAGAAACAACTGTAGGAAATATACCTTTCTTAGCGTCTTTAGACCAAGGGGTTCCTATAATCTTAGTGAAAGATAATACTACGAATTACGATATTACTCCTGAAAAACTACAAATTGAAACTCAGGGGCACAAAATATATCGTGTAAATAGCTACATGGAAGCGACAGGATTACTGTTAGCTTTACGGAATGGGATTGCGGTGGAGAGTACAATTCGCCCTATACCCCAAATCAAGCCTATTTTTCTGTAAGTTAATGAATCAAACATCTTCTACCTATAGGTTGATTGCATCCCACAATCAAGATATTCAGGTTAGTCTCTATACTGCTGCTCATCAAGGCGTTAAAAGTGATGGTTATCGTTTGAGTGAAGAAATTTATCAATATGATGCCCCATTTCTAACTCGCCCTCGTACTGAAAATATAGAGAAGCATTTCTCTAATTTGTATGGTACAAAACATACTTTCTGGCTTACAGGAGGAGGTAGTCAAGGGGTTTTAACCAGTTGTACTTTATTAGGTACTCAGTATAAAAAAGTGGCGATCGCCCTCAATAGTCATATTTCTACAATAAACGGCATCATCTTAGCAGGATTAGAGCCTTATTTTATTTCTTCTGAATCGCTGATGCCCACTACTGATGAGGTAATTACTGCTTTAGAAACCAGTGGCGTATCGGCACTGTTACTAACTCATCCAAGTTATGAAGGGGTAACTATCGATCTGGCCACGGTCGCTAATTATTGTCAGAAGCATGGGATAGCTTTAGCAGTGGATGAAGCTCATGGTAGTCATTTTCCCTTTCTTGAGGAACAATGGCAATCGGGAATTAGTGTTGGTGCAGATATAGTTTCCCATAGTATGCACAAATATGCGGGAAGTTTAGTACAAACTGCTTTGTTACATTTACCTGAATCTTCCCAGTTTAGCGCTGAACAGGTGATGGGGGTTTTGCCTTTATTTGAAACTACTACCCGCAGTAATTTGTTGATGCTGAGTCTTGAAGATGCAATTAATCGGGGATTTTCGGAAGGAGGTAAGGCTTTATTTGACAAAGCTATTCAGGAATGCAATAACTTGCGCAGTCAATTAGATGATTATGGCAAGGTGTTAACTTATGATGCCCAAGTTACCGATCCTCTAAAAATTTATTTAAAGAGCGATCGACTTACAGGAGAAGAGTTAGAAGAACTTTTGTACGAATGCGGGGTTGATGGAGAGTTTGCTGGAGAGGAGGGATTATTATTAATTTTCTCTTTCCATCACACTCAACAAGATTTTCAATTTATACAGGAAACTTTGGCTAAAGTTGTAGCAATTTTGAGGGAAAAACCCATAAAACAGATTGTACCTGACAGTTACTTTTCCCGTAGCCCTCAAATGAAGACTTTACCTAAAGATGCTTTCTTTTGCCGGAAAGAACAATTACCCATTGGGGAAGCGTTTGGTAAAATTAGTAGTTGTTGGATTAAGAAAGTTCCCCCAGGGAGTCCTATTTTGATACCAGGAGAAGAAATTACTAATTGGCATATACAACGTTTATCTCCTGATACTGTTGTTGAAGTAGTATAGAGTGTGATTAAATATGCCCGAAGAACAAGCCAAAGATTTTTTAGAAGCAAGACCTTGGTTATCAGGGATTTGCGATACTCAAAGCACTGAGGAATTAAAAAATAAGTATGATGGTTGGGCTAAGACTTATGATAGAGATGTCAGAAAAGATTGGTCTTTTATGCCTGGTAATATAGCAAGAACATTAAGCCAACTGCTTCCCCAGAAAGAAAGCGTGATTCTGGATGCTGGTGCTGGGACAGGTTTAGTAGGTGAAGCTTTGGCCCAAAAAGAATATAGTAATATTACTGCTGTTGATTTGTCAGAAAAAATGCTGGCGATTGCTAAAGAGAGAGAAGTTTACAAGGCTCTCCATCAGAGTAATTTAGAAGATTCCCAGATGTTTAGCAATTCAGTAACTTTTGATGCTATTATTGCAGCAGGAGTTTTTGCTTATGCCCATGCTGGTGTTAAGGTTCTAAATAATCTATTCTGCTTTTTAAAGGAAGAAGGAATTTTCTTGTTAACCATACGGGAAGACTATCGCCCTCAAATGCAGACGGCCTTAGAGGGATTACCGTGGACCTTAGTGAGTGAAGAACATTTTCCGATATATATATGATGAAGCTAGGTTAATGTATATCCTAGCTTTTAAGAAGGAGCTATAACTAAAAAAGGGGGTTGCACATGAAAAAGTGATAATAGATTTTCAACTTTGCATACATTAAGGAAAAAACTATCCAAAAATATTGATTTTCCGATTTTATCATTCATGAGTGTGCAACGCCAAAAAAAGCTTAAACAATAATAGAGTTGTTTGGAAATAAAAATATGCTAAAAAGCATACTGTATAAGGCTTTGAGTATTTTAATTATAAAAATTACTATAAACCTTGACTGATAAGGGTTTTAGCTATTTTTTTTTGCTTAATTCCCAACAAATCTAATATTAAAAACAGGACTTACGCAACAGCACTAATTGTAGTTGTGATATCTTGAAAAAAGACAAAATTATGCGCCATATATAGCGGTACTGCGTAAGTCCTGCTCTAAAAACTGGAATTCTTTTTTAAAAAAAATCTAAAAACAAAAAAGTCAATGACTATCAATCACAGCCATCTCAAACCAGAAGGAGATATTGAATTGAGTGCAAACCAATCATTTTTTACTGTTGCAGGTAAACGGTTCTACTACACTTGGTTGCGTGATAATTGCTTAGATTCTCAATCTCGCCATAGCGGTTCTTGGGAAAAACTCGATGACATTAGCAAGCACAAGACACCGCCTCAACCTTTATCGATTCAAATACAAGATAATAATCTAATTATTGACTGGGATGAAAATCCTCCGCATCGCGGTATTTTTCCAATTTCTTGGTTGCTCAATAATACTTATGAATATAACCAACAAGCTTGAAACCAACTTAGCACTAAAGGAAGAAAAGAATTAAAAATTATGAAAAACCTCAATATTGATTTTGAAAAACTAAAAAATGAGTGGGAAAATAAAGGTTTTAAGTGTGAAACCCATGAAACACCTCCTGGAGACTATTGGTCAAGTGACGGTCATGAGAGTGATGAAATATTTATCCTTTTAGAAGGAGAATTAGAAGTATCCTTTGAAGGAAAAACTTACTACCCTACTGTTGGTCAAGAATTTCGAGTTCCTGCAAATGTTCCTCATACGTTTAAAAATCCTGGAACAACAGCTAATCACTTGATTTGGCTTTATGCTTACCAATGGAAAGATAATGTTAGCGGTGCTAAAATATCGGCTAATTAGGGCTTGCAGAACCACCATATCCATTCTGAAAGTAGATCGTCCTTTGAGCTATTGACACATGACAATAATTCATGGGGAAAATCCTCTGGAATTATTGTCATGTATAGCAACG
>JAKQYG010000144.1 GCA_023356515.1 Trichodesmium sp. MAG_R04
AAAGTAAAGTTCAGAATTAATTCACTATCAGAAGGAGAAGGCAAAAAAATGATTAGCGTTAGTGATTTACTTGAAAAAATACAAACTGAACTTAATTGTAAAAAGACTATTTTTTATAAAAGAAAAGGAGTTTCTTGTTCATAAAGATATCCCTCCACTTTTCCATTATATTTGATGATTTTCCAATACCCATTAGGTACAATATGAGACTCATCTGCATAGATAAGATTTGGCATTTTTAACAATTCTTCATAATAAGGGCCTGTTATAGTACAAACTTTCCCATACTTTTTGATAAGCGATCGCTCATACTTTTCCAAAGCCAACCAAGCTCCCCGGTTTAACTGAGGTTTTTGGGGAGTTATATTGCTCGTATAGTTGGTTTCCTACCAATTTTTACCCTTAAAAGTAGCCAAAGGAGCTTGATGACCCCTATCATATCCTGCTCTACTTACACTTTTATAATCCTCAGGTTCTAATTGAACTGTTTCTGGTAAATCTGGGTCTTTTTCCCAATCTCTATTTTGTTCCACCCCATCATTTATCAGATTACTTTTATCCGCACAATAAGGTACCCAATCAGCCATTTTTGACTTGGAATTCATCGACAAAGCATAGGTTTCTCTACATACAAAATACTTCCAAGGTAATACATTCCAAGGTAAAATATGCTCACAATTCATCTGATTAACTCCCCTGTTTAAAGCTGACTTTTGAAAATTATTTTTTGCTAAATTCTCTTTTCCCTTACCCTCAAAAATATTAATATTTACTTGATTTGAATGTCAAAAATAAGCAACTCCAATTAAACTAATTGGTGCCATCCACCAAGTTTGTTTCCAGTTCATTCTCAAAAACTTCCACCATTTTTTAATGACATTAATCAACCATAAACACTGCAAGCTTTTCAGCTTCTATTTATGATTTCTATTTGGCCAATAGTTCCTCTATTTATTTTTTTGGCTTTCACTAATTTATCATTTTTAGCAGGATTTATATTTTGAGTTTTTTTCCAAGTTATCCCCGCTTCTTTTAGTAAATTATAATAACTTTGATTAGGATCAAAAACTACATCATATTGCTTCTTTAAATATTTTTGTAAATCTGATAATCTTAGGTAACTTTAGCGCCCTCACCTACTCAATTATTTGCTCTTTTTCGACCGCTTTTCAGTAACCTTGTGTTCCTTTATATTGAAGTTTTAAAATTTCTACGCCATGAAACATTGCTTGATTTTTCCATTCACTAATAAAAATGTGAGAAACATTAGTCTTGTAAATATTATTAGTTAGAGTAAATTCTTAACATTTTGTAACTTTTGTTATAGAACAAGAATTTTTTCTAGCTTCCAAGTATAGATAGGCTTTTGAAAAAAGTATAACCTGTGGTAGAATTATATAGTAATTTTTATTTTGGAGATATCTAATGCAAAATAAACACAAAACCAACCAATGAAATATATAGGGGTAAAAGTTGATAACAGATCTATATAACCTATAGAAGAATTTTATAGTTATAATTTTCAATCCTTTGTGTAAAGAGTAAATCAAATGGACGAAAAGTATTTTTGCAGGTATCCTAGGGTAGATAGTCATTCAGGGGAGAGGCTAGAGTGGATAGAAATACCACACCTAAAGCATAATTTGGAACAGTTGCTACTAAAGTATCCAAGAGGTTTAACCCTGGAGGCAGTTTTGAGAGATTTTATTCAACAATGCTGCAATCATTCTAACAAACTAGCTGAGGAACATCTGATTGCCTATTTAACTAAAATAGCGTCTTTACAATCCTGCAAATTGCACCGCAATTTGGAAACCCAATCCTATTATCACTCTCGGTGCAGCTTGGTAGATGTTTACCAAATAGGATTTGTCATTGCTTGTGAACCAGCTAAGTTTTTTCATAAGTTTTTTCAAGAGAGCACAAGCAACAAGTGTAAAGTTGATGCTTTTGCTCATACGAAAATGAAAACTAAAATCCAAGATGAGCTCTTTAAATCGCTTTCTTTGAATAATATACAAAGAAATTTGAATACGGCTAAAAAATATTGGATTTTAAAAAATCGCGCTGGCAGTAAAGGCAAGCGACTTCAGGAAGCTTTAGCTGCTTGTGGCTATGCTGATTTACAGTTGGAACGCCATTTTTTAGCTTGGCAATGTTTCGATAAAATTTACGCTCCTGCTACAGGAGCAAAACATGAAGAACCGAAACCAGAACAGTTAAAAAAAATGGCGTCTTTGTACTGTCAGTTGATGAGAAAATTGCCTAAATTTAAAGATGACAATTTACGGGTGGATGTTAACCTTGTTTCCAAATACCTAGAAGACTGCATTACAGTCTTGTACAAACACAATTCTCAGAGTGAAGTTAGTTTTGATGCTCTTTTAGAATGCGACAGTGAAGCTAGCGAAACTTTACTGGATAGAACACCTGACAAACAGTACAATTATGATAGTGATGCTACAAATATTAACTATATTCGGGCTGCAAGCATCGACCTTGAAAATAGTTGGAATAAGTTACTACATAAGTTAGACAAGAAAAAATATCGCTTGCTAATTTTAACTTCTGGTTTTGAACTTACTACAAAAGCAACAGCTTGTCTTTTCAATTGTAATCAATCGACTATTTGCCGTCAAGTTAATGCCCTTAAAAAAGAGTGGTTGATAGAGCAACTTGAAAATCTTGGTATGAAACAAAGGGCAGCAGAGTTACGTGATGGAGAAGTGCTGGACAGAGAAATATATAAATTGGTTAATGAGGTCTGGATAACTCACGAAAACCACTTTTCATCATTAATTTACCAGCAATTCGAAAGGGGGTTACAGCAATTAGAACCGCATTTGCTACAATTGTTATCTTTGAGGTTTGCCAAACAGCAAAAAGCTGTAAAGATTGCTGAACATTTCAAACTGGATGTGGCTGAAGTGGAGGAAAAAATTGCCTCTGGAATCAGTAATTTAGAAGGAGTGATGTTACAGTGGGCGGAACAAAAATTAGAAAAATCGCTGGCAACTAGCGAACTTTTAAAGAAAAAAATTAGCGAGTTAGTTGAGCAGTGGTTGGTAGTTGGTAGTTATTTAGCAAACCTGCGTTAATTGAGGCCAGAAAAATGTCTAGTATAATTGAAACGTCTAGTATAATTGAAACCTTGAGAGTGATTTATCCAGAACAAGTTTTTCTGGAAATTTTGCCGGAAGATATAGAGGATATCTCCCTACAACAAAAGGATTATTCCTACGATGTTGCCCGACGCCATGGCTTCATAAATTGTTTGGTATTGAACCGATTTTTAGCTTGGTTAAATACGGAAGCACCTATTGAGGAAACACTGAATGTTTTCCCTAGTATTGACGAAACTATTTGGGAGTTTGTTAATGGCAGTGTTTTAACTATTGGCCAAACTTGCTTGGTTCTGATTCCCCAAGAGGCAATAGACACGGATCAATTGTGTGTCCCTCAAGAGTGGGTGGATATTCCTGAATGGGCGGCAGATTATTATTTGGGAGTACAGGTTAATTTAGACCAAAATTGGTTAAGGATTTGGGGTTTTACTTCTCATAAAACTCTCAAAGAACAGGCAGAATACGACTCGCTTTTACGCAATTATTGTTTGGATAAAGAGTTGTTAATTACGGATTTAACGGTGATGTGGGCAGCGAGTCATTTTCAAACTAAGGAAAAGCCTGAGGTTCATTCTCTTCCTGTTTTGAACTATACGGAGTTTGAGGAGATATCTCGGGTTTTGCTACAATCTGACGGTTACTCTCCCAGGTTATTAGTAACTGACTCGCAACCAGTAGATGATTCTGAAGTGGCTTTTCCTCTATGGGGTGCCCTAATGGCTAAGGATAATTTGCGACGACAGTTGTACGAGTGGCGGATATCGTCGGTGAAAAATTTAAAACCTACACCAATTATATCGGCAACTTTGAGTAATTGGTTTGAAGAAAAGTTCGAGGAATGGTGGCTCCCACTCGAAGAAATATTAAATTTCAAGTTGGGACCGAAAACATGGGGAAATGTAAGAAGTGTTTCTACTTCTATAAAAATAAAACGGGGAAAAATTCTTAATTTTAGCCATCGGTTAAATGTGGAAAAGGTAGCTTTAGTGATTGCAATTCAACCAGCTCCAGACACAAAAAGAGAAACAGCAGTATTGGTGAAAGTTTGCTCCGTAGTAGAAGACTCTTTACCAGTGGGTTTAAAACTACGGGTAGACTTAGAATTCGATAGCGATGAGGAAATGGTACGGGAAGAGAAGAAATTCGAATCTGTGCAGTTAGAATTTAGCGAGCTTCCAGGTAGTACTTTTCGAGTCAAGGTATCTCTTGAGGGCGAGGTCATTACTGAAGAGTTTGTGGTTTGAACACAGCAATTCCATTTATAGAACCCATTTGGTATCTCTAAAAAGTTAGGGGACATAGCTGCCGCCACCATCCTCTTTGAAGAATTTCTGTAAAGGCCAAACCTTTATGAGAAAAACTTATATATGGCCATTTGTAAAAAACATTAATGAAATTGATATTACTAATTGTAAATAAATTTCATTCACATAGTTGCTCTTATTCTATAATTATCAGACCTACACTATAGCTGTAGTGTATAAGTCTTTATAAAACCTATCGATCAAATTAAAGGAATGAAGACAAAGTTAATTCTCAAATTAGGAGATGGGAACTTTCAACGGGGGTTCCCTAATAGTACTATTGAAATCTGCTCAAACGGAGGAAACACAAAAAGATGGAATTGCCATCTACCTTCAGCCCCAGAAATACCTCAGACATATAAAGAATGGCAACAAGGATATCACCATTTGGTAAAACGAAAAGATCCTAGGAGGGGATTTAGGAATAGAGAGACTTATCAAACTCAATCTCCTGTAGTGAATTGTGAAACAAGTTATCAAAAATTAAGTACAACAATTAATAATTGGCTCAATGATTTAGCAATTATTAAGCAATTAGAAAAGTTTCTAAACTCTCAAGAAAGTACCAATAATTCAACTATATGTTTAGGGGTCAATACCCAACAAGTTACCGACTCAACAATTAAATATTTACTGCATCAATTACCTTTTGAAACCTGGGATTTTTTTTATTCTTACAAGGTAATGTATTACTTGAGACTACATCAGACTAAGTCTAATTTTCCAGAAACTAAAACAGAGGTTAAAAGTAAATCAGTAAAAATATTATGTATTGTTGGGGACGATCAGGGAATTGATTTAACTAAAGATAAAGAACTAATTGACAATTTGCGCCATCAGCGTGGTGCAAGGCCTGTATTTTTGCCAGATTCTAATGCAAAACAGCTTACCCGTGCCGATTTTGACGAATTGTGGCGAAGCGGTTGCGAGATTTTAATTTTTACTGGCCATAGCGACACCAGATTAGAAGGTAGGACGGGTACTATTTACCTAAACCCTAATGAATTTTTAGACTTTCAAGACATTAAAGAAACTCTGGAGGAAGCAAAGCGACTGGGATTAAAACTGGCAATTTTTAACTCTTGCGATGGTTTGGGTTTAGCCGAGCAATTAAAACATTTGGGGATTACGGTTATTGTTTGGCGAGAGCCAGTGCCTAACAAAATTGCGTCTTTGTTTCTACGTTATTTCTTAGATGAATTTACCAAAGATGCCGATACTTTGATTTATGAAGCGATCAGGAAAGCGCGGCAGAGGATGAAGGAAGTTGGAGGCTTAGACTTACAGGAACTTACAGGAGTAACAGGTTTACCTGTGATAATTCATAATGGGAGCACAGAACCACCTACTTGGAACCAATTCCGGGGTAGGAGTGGAGGTATTACAGGCCATGCTGACTGGACTAGGACATATTTGCCAAGTCAGCAGGAATTTGACCCCCAAATCTTTATCTTTTTAAAACAATTTGAATTTGAAGTTGAAAGCTTCTTCAATAAATCGCAGAGCAAGCAGGCAAGTGAGCTAATTAATCTAAGTAAGGAGTTGCAACCAAAGCAGGTAAAACCACCCTTGACAGGGACTGTATTAATTAGCCACGACGAAGCACGGTCACCCCAAGAACAGTTACCCTCATATACAGAAATCTCAGAGGTGTTTGATAAACGGGTAAATAAGAAGTTACTAATTTTAGGCGCAATAGGTGCGGGTAAGACAACGACAATGTTCGAGTTGGCGCGGGAATTAGTTGAGCAGGCTTTGAGAGATACTCATCAACCTATACCTGCCTACTTTAAGCTTTCTACTTGGGCACAAGATAAGCAGTCAGTATCAGATTGGTTAATTGAGGAGCTAGGTGTGCGTGGGGTGGAAGAAAATATTGCCAAGCAGTGGTTAGCCGATAAGAAAATACTGCCGATGTTAGATGGTTTGGATGAGTTGAAGGAAGAGCTACAGGAACCTTGCGTGAAAAATATTAACGAGTGGTTGAAAAGCGAGGATCGTCCTTATGGTTTAGTCGTATGCAGTCGCATAGAAAACTATGAGAAGTATGAAAGTAAGTTGCAGTTAAATGGTGCGATATCTTTGCAACCTTTAAGCGATCAACAGATTCAGAATTATCTCAATCAGTTAGATCAAGCTAATTTATGGAAAGCGATAGCTAATAATCCTTCTTGGCTAACTCTAGTGCGCTCGCCTTTGTGGTTAAGCATGACTATTGTGCTTAATATTTCGGACAAAAAGATGCAGGAGTTGACATCAAAGGAAAAACAGCTAAATTATTTATTAAAAGAGTATGTTGAGTATATGCTGAACAGGAGATTTGATAGTACGATTTACATGGGGAAAAATCTTCCTAAAGCAGAACAAATTAAGCACGGGTTGATTCATTTAGCCGAACAGATGGAACAACAGTCGGAGACGGAATATTTGATTGATAATATACAGCCTGATGTTTTGCTAAGAGTGTGGGAAAAAAGGATGTATTTTACATCAATTTTTATCATAACTGCGATCTTAGGAGGGGTGGGAGGATTAATGGGCGGTTTGTTATTGAAAGAGATTTTATTGGGATGGATTTGGTTTGTAATGGCAGCGCCAATAGTTGGCTTACTATGTACAATAATTACCATGAGAATTCGATATGTAATTAACCCGTCAAGAACAGTAAAATATACAAGAAAAGCATTTCTATACAGGTTAAGACTAGGTATGATTTCTACAATTTCATTAAGCATAATCGGCCTTCTGATTTTTGAAATATCTATCCGTCTTTTTTATGGCATCAAAAACTATGGAGTTAACGATGGATTGCTTGAACATTTAAAAGTCCTAATAGCTTATAGCTTAAATGAAATTTTCATCGACTCTTTGAAATACGGTTTACTATATGGAGTTTTTTTTGGAGTTGCTCTAGTAATGATTAATAAACTGATACATCTAATAAGAACAAAAACAAGGAACTGTTAATTAAAGAAATAGAGTCCAGCTAATGTGAGACTTACACATTTTCTAGCTAGAAAAATATTTAAAAGTCTCTCTAAGCAAGGGAATTAGGTCAAAACCCTAAAAATGGCTAGAACCCTTGGTAATAAATAAATCATACCTTTTGGATGTAACAACCTGGCCATCTATATTTGAGCCTTTTTTTTTTACTGCTTCTTTGTGTAAGTCTTGATAAAAGGAATAAATATTGTTTCGGCTGGCTTGACTTTCTTTAATTAAGGTTGACATACTATATCGCCTCCCCGCAATAAATGCTTATGCCTTTTTCATTGCAAATAATCGGTATTTTATTAAACCACAAGTCCCTAAAACTTTCCCTGGAGAAAAAACAATGGAAATAATAAAAGCAATCCTCGAAAAATGCGGCAAAATTCTTTTCCCCCTTACTAAAATCTTTCAGCAAGCCAACTCTAGCTATTTGCTAAAAGCACCAGAAGCAGATTTAATGGACAGTTTCGAGAAGGCGATCGCTCTCTCATCCCTAGAAATCAAAAAAGTCATGCCACACCATTTTCGGATAGTTATTCCCAGCACAATTAACATCGATATCCCTTCCAATACTTTAGCATACGCTGAATTAGGCAACCAATTATTAACCAAAGTTAGCGGTGGAGCAACTGCTAAACTATTCTCTGGGAGTTACAAAACTGACGGCAATGAATACGTCAGCGAACCAGTTATCGAGCTAGAGTCGTGGATGAAAGCCTCCGAATTTTTAGCTAACCTCTCAGAAATAATGGGCTTTTTGGAATTACTTTTACGAGAATTGAATCAAGAATGCTTATTCTTTGTCATTGATAGTAGGGCTCGATTAATTTCAATTAAACCATAAACCACAGTAGGTAAACTGTTTAATCTATTAGACTTGTCGCTAAATAGAGAGAAAACATCGCTCAAACTCAGGCAGAGCAATAATTACAAGCATTTTAAGATGTTGAGATCTATAATCCTTACATATCAAGGGTTTTGAGGATTTTTGAAGTTATAAAGCGACAAGCCTATTATATTATGTCCGAATAATTAGCGATAAAAAAGCTCCCTCCTTTATCCTCTCCCATAGGGAAAAAAGACTGTTTGCCCTCACGGGGTGACAAGCAGCTCGAAACCATTGAGAGATAGTGGTTTACCGGATATTCACTCTGTTAAAAATCGATTTTTTTTGAGAATAATAATCATTCTTTTTAAGATCTGGGTTAGCGATCGCTAACCCACACTACCATTTTTGTGTCTACCTTTGTGGTGGCGACAAATCACATTTCTATAGGGTCAGCAATAATACGAGGCGTCTATCGTTTTCCTTTCTTTTGAGATAGTTCTTGCACCCGATGCCTGAGATATTCATTTAGTTTTTCTACAGTTGCTCTTTTTCCTTTACTACCTAATCCCTCTAATAACGCATAAGTAAAAACTCCCTGTTCCAATTCTTCTAATTCCCAAGAAAGTTCATTCGGACTACAAGAAAAAATAGTTATTATCCCCTTTTCTCGAGCTTCCTGTTCTGTT
>JAKQYG010000145.1 GCA_023356515.1 Trichodesmium sp. MAG_R04
GCAAAGGAGCGATCGCTTCTATCAACTCCCCAGAAACCGGATGTTGTAACTCCAGTCGCCAAGCATGAAGAGCTTGACCAGTTAAATTTACCCCCACTGAACGACCCTTCCCATAAATAGCATCACCCACAATAGGAGATCCTATTTGAGCGCTATGAACCCGAATTTGATGAGTCCGCCCAGTCTCCAAGCGAAACAACATCATAGAAAAGTTTCCCAAACGCTCCTTAACTTTCCAATGAGTAACAGCAAATTTCCCTCCTCTCTCCATTGGAGTTACTGCCATTTTCTTGCGGTCTACCCGATGACGACCTATAGGTAAATCTATAGTACCACTATCCGTTTTCGGACTACCATAAACCACACCCAAATATTCTCGTCTTGCTGTTTTTGCTTGCAACTGCCCCTGCAAATGTTGATAAGCTTGGTCTGTTTTTGCTACCATGATCGCGCCAGTAGTATCCTTATCCAACCGATGCACAATACCCGGCCGTTGAACTCCGCCAATACCTGCCAAAGATTTACAATGAGCCAAAAGTGCATTTACTAAAGTACCTTCTGAATGTCCAGGTGCTGGGTGTACAACTAAACCTGCAGGTTTATTGATAATTAACAAAGCATCATCTTCATAGAGAATATCTAAAGGAAGATTATTAGCTTTTATTGCCAAAGGAGTTGGTGGCGGAATAGTTACAATAATTTTATCACCCTTTTGTACTGTTGCTTTTTTAGAAGTACAGAGGTTATCATTTACTTTCACATTACCTTGGGAGATTAACTTTTGAATATATGATCGCGATAAGTCGGGTATTTGTTGAGACAACCAAAGATCCAAACGTTGAGTTATTCCATACCCACTATTCACTTCCAAAATAACTGGACTTTCATTACTCATAAAACTCGTAAATTATCACCCCGGTCCGACCTGCATTTTTATTCTGACACTTTGTATTGTAGCATACAGAGGTTTTCATTTCAATAGACAAGACTAGGTGAGTTCCTAGGAACTTACCTACAAGGTTTTGGTTGTGATGATATAGTTAATAGATCTCAAAAGTGCTGTAATTGATTGAAAGGGGAAAAATCAGATTTTTTACAGTGAAACCATTCACTTTTCATCCATATTTTTAAAAATGCCGTTTTCAAGTTCTTGCCCCATTAGATAAACATTGTTTGTGAAATTACCAAATTGTCTAACTCATATTCTAGTATAAGATAACTGAATATTAAATATATTTCTATTGAATTTAGAGAATGAAACATACTCTTTCTGTTTTAGTTGAAGACGAAGCGGGAGTTTTGACCCGTATTGCTGGTTTATTTGCCCGTCGTGGTTTTAATATTGAAAGTCTAGCAGTTGGCCCAGCAGAACAAACTGGTATTTCTCGAATTACAATGGTAGTACCTGGAGATAATGGGATTATTGAACAGTTGACCAAGCAATTATATAAGTTGGTTAATGTTTTGAAAGTACAGGATATTACGGCTATTCCCTGTGTAGAACGAGAATTAATGCTAATCAAGATTAATACTACTACAACTATGCGCTCAGAAGTGATAGAGATCGTAAATATTTTCCGGGCTCGGGTAGTAGACCTAGGAGAAGACTCATTAACTATTGAAGTAGTAGGAGATCCAGGAAAAATGGTAGCTATTGTCCAAATGCTTTCTAAATATGGTATTCGTGAAATTGCAAGAACAGGAAAAATAGCTTTAACTCGTGAGTCTGGTGTTAATACTGAATTTCTGAAACTTCAAACTTTAGAAGCCAAGGTATAAGTATTTTCAGGGATAGAAATTAGTAGAAAGTTAATTATGTGGAATAGGAAATAGTAATTTGAACTTTTATCTTAAGTTTAAGCCCCACTATTTTTTTCTCTAACAATCTAAATTACTATGAATTATATCATGTTCGGATAATCACTAACTATAAAGTTATTGCGACTGAAACGAAATGGAAGGAAGCAATATCAAGGGTTTGAGATTTTTCCTCCATCTATATACTAATCATAACTATTCAACCGAACATGATATTATTACTGATTTAAGTTAAATTTTTAGCTAAATTATACTCTGTGAAATCTTGGAAATTAATTAGTCAATTATTCAATTACTCCTTTTCTTAGCCTTAGCTAATTAGGAGTATTTTTTTGTCTAAGAATTACTTGGTAGATTAGTTTCTCTTTGAGGTTAAAGTAAGTACTTATGCAAAATTAATTGGTAGTCCTGCATAGTAATGGTCAAGTACAAATTGTGGCATTGTAATGATGTATGAACCCATATTCCGTACGACAAAACATAGTACTCAAGCTAGCGATTGAAAGCCTTGCCTGATAATAATCATGAAGTTTGTAAGCAACAATACATATTACATAACTATTAATAGTTATCAGGACTTACGCAGGACCACTATATATAGTGCGAAAATCATTATTTTCAAGATATTGCCACTATAATTAGTGCTGTAGCGTAAGTCCTAAGTTATATTATATTCGGATAATCACTTATAATAAACTTTTGGTTTGTAGTCCGGCTAAACCCTTAACTGTAGATAGGTTTTTAGCCTTAATACGAGCTTCAATTATAATAACTATTTAACCGAACATGATATTATTAGTAATCATAGAGGCTGCAATGCGTTTTCTTCTTAAAAAAATACTTGTATAGTATATTTGTGGTACATAATATGGGATAAAAAACCCTTACCTGCTGTTCCAACATTGGTATTTTTGGAGAGTTCTATTGCTGAGAGCTGAATGTTAATCGCTCTATACCTAAATTAACTCTGGTGGATTCTGATCAAAATCATCATAACCATCATAAACATCATCACTATCATCGTCATCATCTATTAAATCATCCTCCAGGTCATTAGGGAAACTAGAATCAAAATTATCAGGTGTGAAATCTGAATCAAAACTACCATTTAGGAAATCTGAATCATCTAAAGCCGACTCAGACTTATCTTTAACCGGAGAAAACTCAGACATACTATCATCAATCAATTGACCTTTCTTTTGAGATGTGCTTTGAGAATCCGCAAGATTCTGATTCACAGATGACAAATTTAGATTATTTTCCAATTCTAATGAACGCGCTGTTTTATCATCTAAAACCACACTCTGCAAATCATTCTCCTCAAAGGGAACCCCATCATCATCCCAACTCTGTTCCAAGCTATTAATCTCTGCATTTAGAGCATCTTCATAAGCATTAAAACCAGTACCAGCAGGAATCAATCGCCCAATAATTACATTCTCCTTCAATCCCCTTAACCAATCGGACTTACCTTCAATCGCAGCCTCCGTTAACACCCGTGTAGTCTCTTGGAAACTTGCTGCTGAAATAAAGCTATCTGTATTCAGCGATGCTTTTGTAATCCCTAACAACATTGGTGTATATTGAGCAGTTGCTCCACCCGTAATAGACATAGCCTCATTAACTTGTTCCACTTGTCGTAACTCTATCAACTCCCCAGGCAACATCGTAGTATCACCACCGTCATCAATCCTCACCTTGGCTGTCATCTGACG
Organism: Trichodesmium sp. MAG_R04; assembly: GCA_023356515.1. GTDB lineage: Bacteria > Cyanobacteriota > Cyanobacteriia > Cyanobacteriales > Microcoleaceae > Trichodesmium. The sequence goes on from JAKQYG010000145.1 coordinate 3,534, forward strand.
TACAATTACCTCAATATGCTTATCAGAAATATCTATACCCTGAGACTGATAAACTGCCTGCACTTGATTGACCAAGAACTTCTGACATGCCTCAAAACTCCTCAAACAAGCTGCATAAGTACTTTGATGTTCCCGGTAATAGTTGAAGAAAGTCTCCAAAATTTCATGGGGATTCAGAGGCCCATCCGTCAGAGGCTCACCTACATCAACATTTTGTCCATCAGCAACAATCACATTCTGTCCATGACCTAGAGGATAATCTGTGATTGTTCCATCACTGGAAACCACGCTTATCTCCACATTATCATCATTAATATTAACCTGAGCTTGACCAGGATACTTGACTAAAATACAAGACTCTTTTGGCTTTCGTGCCTCTAACAACTCTTCAATCCGAGGTAAACCCTGAATAATATCCCCAGTTTTAGTCCGCTCAAACACCAACAATACCAAACTATCCCCCCGTTGCACTAAATCTCCATCCATAGTCAGCAATACCGCACCCGCAGACACACGATAAGGTCTCCCTTTACGTAAGATTACCTGATAGCTTTTACTGCCATCATCTAAAACAGTTTGCTCAATTTTAGATACCATACCAGAGTGTGGAATAAATGTTCCAGGAGCAATTTCAGTACCAGCAACCAATAAGTTACCTTCAGCTACAGAGGGTAAAGTCTTAACTGGTATTTTAACTAAATCTGCTTCTCGGACTATCAAAATACGGCGAATAGCTTCTGAACCTTCTCGGATACCCCGAACCTCCCCAGATTCTTTAGATAAAATTTCTGTGCGAGATATTACTCCTCTAGCTTTGATTAAATCTCCATCTTCAACTAATAATCTAGTATTAGTACTGCCATGAGTTGTATCTGCTACTACATCCCGGCGAATCACCAAAGACTCCAAAATTACCAACTGCAAACGCATTACGTCCTCTTCCTCCGGGTATGGTGATAACTCAATATCAGCAGCTAATTGAGGAGCTTCTTCTCCAATCTCCAATACTAACTGGGTCCGCAGCAATTCTATACCTTCTACAGATTTAACTCTTTCCCCATCCTTAAAAGGAATCCTTTGTACTGCCCGTAATTCAATAGAAGAATTAATTGATTTCTGAGAAGGTACACTAGGTTCATCAGGTACATGAAACTCATTCACAGGTCGTAATAATAACCCAGGACCCTCTGGTGTTTCTATATACTCAACGTATTTGAGCTCAGATGTCACTAATCCTGGAATTACTTCCTGTCCAGGTGTAACAATTTGACCATCTATCATGGTTAAATCCCCTAAATCTATTTGATAGTCACCACTATGTAGTTGTCCTGGTTTAATGACAACTTCTCTGAGAATGTCATTTTTCTGTTGTACTTCTGCAACTCCATTAGACTGACAAAAAATATCCTTAACTATTTCTGTGCCAGCTTCCACATATTGGCCATCTTCTACCAAGAGTAGAGATATGTCTTTATTGACTTCATGGCATTCTTCAGGTATCCATAGTAATGTGCCACCTTTGACTACTTCATAACCTTGTTTCGCTTTCCCACGTTTGAGGACTTCTACTCCAGCATATTTAATAATACCACCTGTAGAAGTTTGATAATGTTCATCTAAAAGTTCAGCAATAACTTCATGGTTGCCGACCTTACTACCAGGATTAACTTTAAGGGCAAAGCGTTGATTATTTTTGGTCTCAATAATATACTGCTCGCGGTTAGAAATACTTTCTAAATAAACTTTTGCTTGGTCTAGTTGTACACTTGCAGTAATCACCTCAATCTCACGGGACAAATTATCGAACCCTTTGCTAGATACTGGCAGTTGGGGAGAAGTAGCTGTTATTGACTCTTCTAACTGATCTATTGTTGATTCTTGAGTCGTTTGGGCCAAAACATTTGCATCAGTTTGCTCTCCAAGACTATACACAGGAGAGGAAGAGATTCGTACCACACCACCATGTTCTGTTACCAATTTAGTTTCCGCCAGTACGCTATTAATATTAATCGTAGTACCATTTTTTACCATTGGTTCTGCACCTGGCGGCAAATTATATACTTCTCCTTCCAATACCCATATCAAACCACCTCTTTGAGCAATGCGAGTTGTTGTTCCTTGTTTATCTACTTTTTCTTCTTGCACCAACTGAGCAAATCTAAGTTCTCCTGCTAGGTCCGAAGCAACTTCTTTTGTAACTTTCTCAGTTGTTTTTTTAACCTGACCTACTTTTTGTACTTCTGCTAAAACTGTTCCTGCTAATACGTGCTGGTTGTTTTGCACCATCAAAATAGAACCTTGAGGGATTGGTATACTTTTTTGAGCACTATCAACTCCTAATATTATCATATCAAAATTATTCTCTGCAATCATTGCTTCATCGCCATGACGAGTTCGGAATGACCTAGTACGGAGGTTAGATGGATATTTGACTACACCTGCAAAAGGTGCTACAAATTGACGAGCAACTTCTCCAGTAAATACACCTCCAGTGTGGAATGTGCGCATAGTTAATTGCGTACCTGGTTCCCCAATCGACTGAGCAGCAATAATTCCAATAGCTTCTCCCATGTCAACCATATGACCGTGGGCAAGACTCCAGCCATAGCAAGTTTGACAAACAGAACGCGGTGATTCACAAGTTAAAGGTGACCGCACAAACACCTGTTCCACACCTGCCTTACCTACTGCTTTGGCCAAATCCTCCGTCAAAACCTGATTTTTCACTGCCTGAATATCTCCACTACTAAGAATTTCCCCTGTTTGTGGATGTTTGAGATCATCAGCTAAAACCCTTCCTAATAGTCGATCCTTGACCGGAATCAAAACCCGATCACCATCTTTCATGCTGGTTACTATCACTCCCCGTGTTGTTCCACAGTCTACTTCTCGAACTATTACATCCTGAGACACATCAACCAAACGACGAGTTAAATAACCAGAGTCAGCAGTTCTTAATGCCGTATCAACTAACCCTTTCCGCGCGCCATAAGAAGAAATAATGTACTCAGTTACAGTTAAACCCTCCCGAAAATTTGTCTTAATTGGCAAGTCAATAATTTCTCCCTGTGGATCTGCCATCAAACCACGCATTCCTACTAACTGGCGCACCTGAGAGATATTTCCCCGTGCTCCCGAAAATGCCATCATATAAACTGAATTCAGAGGGTCAGTTGCTCGAAAATTCCGAACTACTTCATTTTTAAGATTTTCACTAGTACTATTCCAAGTATCAATTACTTTTTGAAAGCGTTCTACCTCTGTAATTTTTCCTTTAATATAACGTTCAGTTGTATTGCGAATTTCTTGCTCTGCTTCATCTAAAAGTTGTCCTTTAGAAGGAGGTATTTGTAAATCATCTACACTAATAGAAACTCCTGCCTTTGTTGCATAACGGAATCCTAAATCTTTCAGCTTATTTGCCATCTGTGCAGTTCTTGCTGTACCATAATTATTAAAAGACCAAGAAATTAGTTTTTTCAATTGACCTTTATTAATAACTCTATTATAAAAAATCATATTTTTTGACCTTTATTTATTAGTTTACTAAGAAATAGAAAATAGAGAGTAGCAACCTCCGTGTGAACAACAATAAAAAAAGTAATAAACTAGGTTTAAGTTTCCTATTTAGATGTATAAGTCCTGCTCTGAACTAAAGTACGCTTTGAATTGTTTGATTGATAATTATTCGACCAGGCGTCGTCACCACAAACTGCGTAGTTACTACTTCATTGCTCTCCCGAACTTGCCGAGATTTAATATCAATTGTCCTAATCTCTCCCTCTTGACTATAATGAATTCTATACAAATGATAAGTCTTCACTATTTCCCCATTCTCTAGAGTTTGGTCTGATTTCAATTCTCCCAAAGTACCAGGTAATATCTTACTATCCAATGCCATCCAATAAGTCTTAACCACCACCTCATCAGATATCTGTAGTACATCAGGAATCATTTCTTCCAGTTTATCAGTTTCAATCTCAACATCGGGATCTAACCTTACATACACATAAGTATGCAAATCTATCTGATTTTGTTGATAAGCTAAAATCACATCATCAGGATTAGCAAAATAAAGTTCTTTATCACTTTGAACTTTATGGTTTTCCGCTGTTAGATAATAACAACCTAATACCATATCTTGAGAAGGGGTAATAATTGGGCGACCAGTTGCCGGAGACAAAACATTATTCGATGCCAACATCAATAACCTAGCCTCTGCTTGCGACTCCAAAGATAGTGGCACATGAACCGCCATTTGGTCTCCATCAAAATCAGCATTAAACGCCGGACAAACTAAAGGATGTAGCTGAATTGCTCGACCTTCAACTAAAATAGGTTCAAAAGCTTGAATCCCTAATCTGTGCAAAGTGGGAGCCCGGTTTAACATCACTGGATGGCCATCTATAACTTCTTCTAGTACATCCCAAATATTTGGGTCTCCTTTTTGAATCAGTTTTTTGGCAGCTTTAATATTATTCACTAATCCCTGACGAATTAACCGATGAATCACAAATGGTTGAAACAACTCAATAGCCATTTCTCTTGGTAAACCACATTGATTAATAGCTAACTTAGGTCCAACAACAATTACCGATCGCCCTGAATAATCAACCCGTTTACCCAACAAGTTTTGCCGAAAACGACCCTGTTTTCCTTCAATAATATCGCTCAAAGATTTCAGAGGTCTATTATTTGCACCCACGACAGTTCGACCCCGTCGACCGTTATCAATCAAAGCATCAACCGCTTCTTGCAACATTCGTTTTTCGTTGCGGATAATAATCTCTGGAGCCAATATTTCCTGTAACCTCCCCAAACGATTATTCCTATTAATTACTCGTCGGTAAAGGTCATTCAAATCACTAGTTGCAAATCTACCTCCATCTAATTGGACCATAGGGCGGAGGTCAGGAGGAATAACAGGAATTGCATCCAAAACCATCCATTCTGGTCTTGAACCTGTAGCAATAAAGTTGTCAATTACTCGTAAACGCTTAATTAACTTCGCTCGTTTTTGGCCTTTAGAATTAGTAATTTCTTCTCGCAGTTTTTCTGCTTCTACTTCTAGCTCAAGATTTGCCAATAAAACCTGCAAAGCTTCGGCGCCAATACCAACCTCAACCCCCACTATTTCTGAATCTTCACTATAAATCTGGTCCTCAATTTCTAGCCAAACATCTTCTGTTAACAATTGTTTATAACTTAAACTTTCGTGATTTCCTGGTTCCAATACCACATAAGCATTGAAGTAAACAATTTGTTCCACATCCCGCAATGGCATATCTAACAAAATTGCCATATAACTCGGAATACCTTTGAGATACCAAACATGAGTTACTG